>DATMPD010000090.1:0-2903 GCA_035567955.1 Edaphobacter sp. | reverse complement strand
GATCGACGCGGTTGCGAGGTTCGTGGGCGAGCCGGGAGCGCCGAAGAAGTCCCGCGTGTGATCGAGCGCCATGATGATCATGATGACGCCGCGAACGACGTCTACTGATTCAAGGCGGGCGCGTTTTACCGTGATGGCTTCGGCCACGGTGGACATTGGCGCGTAGTTTATCAAGGCGCGTGCGCCATGCACCATCTGAAAACGCGCGCTAGACGCCCTTCTTCATCGGCTCCCAGATGAACTTGTGGATCTGGAGGGAGAGGCGGGCGGGGAGGCCGTCGGCCAGCATCCACTCGACAAGCTTCCGCGGGTCGAGGGCCATGTTGTCGGCGGTGCGCTGGGGGCTGGGGATTTGAACAAATGCGGGGCTGAGAAGGATCTGCCCGGCTTTTTCGTGGAGAGTGTGGTCGCGGATGAAGTCGCGGGCGAAGTCGTAGTCTTCGCGGTTGCTAATAACGAATTTGACTTCATCATTTTTCGTGAGGGCTTCGAGATTTTCGAGGCGGAAGGTGTTGGCTGCCGCGCCTGCGCCGGGGCATTTGACGTCGACGATCTTGTGGACGGCTTTGGGGACGTCGGCTAATGGACGCTCGCCGCTGGTCTCGATCATTAGGGCGAAGTTCTGGATGAGCAGGCGTTCCATCAGAGGAAGAAGCTCTTTGGTTTGCAGCATGGGCTCGCCGCCGGTGAACTCGATGAGGGTGCAGGGGGCGAGGGCTTTGATCTGCTGTTCGATTTCGTCGAGGGTGAAGGGCTTGCCGCCGGTGAAGGTGTATTCGGAGTCGCACCAGGCGCAGCGGAGGTTGCAGCCGGCGAGGCGGACGAAGATGCAGGGGAGGCCGGCGAAAGAGGATTCGCCCTGAACGGATTTGTAGAGTTCGATGAGGTGCATTGCGGGTAGCTACTCGTAGTAGCGGGCGAAGCTGGTGTCGGTTTCGTAGAGGGTACAGTCCTTTACGGTGACGCGGCCTTTGGTCATCTCGTGGAGCTGGAGCTTGGTCTTGTCGTAGAAGTAGCGGGCGAGGTTTTCTGCTGATGGATTGATTGTGGTGAAGGGCTCGAGGTCATTGATCATCTGGTGATCGAGATAGTCCACGACAGGCCGCATCACCTGCTTGAGGAGTTTGAAATCGAGGAGCAGGCCTGCCTCGTCGAGGTCGTTGCCCTGGAGCGTGATGAAGACCTTGTAGTTGTGGCCGTGTGGGTTCTCGCACTTGCCACGGTAGTTGCGGAGGTAGTGGCCAGAAGAAAAACCGGCTTCTACAGTTACTTCAAACATGACTCTGGAATCCCTTCGGTTGCCGCACCTGTGATTTAAATGGGAGCTGAGACGGCGCGGCTTCAGCTTGTATTTTGATTGTACTGTTTTGTACAGACTCTTAGCGTTTGCGCCGGGCACGGCGGGCTTCTTCGGCGCGGCGCTCGGCCTGTTCGAATAACGACGACAGGACGCCGGCCAGGGCGACGAGCAGACCGACGAGCAGGAAACCGAGGCCCATGGTGCGCCAGAGAGCGACGTCTCCAGGGGAGCCGGGCTGCCTGGCGATGTTGGTGTAGGCGATGCCGCAGGAGATCAATGCGAAGAGAATGAGGCTGCCGGCGAGGATGTACAGGTTGCGACCCATGGAGGATGGTTCTATTTTACGTGGCGGTGGAGCTTACGGTGCGGGACCGATTGCAGACGAAAAAGAGCCCGCTCTTAGAAGAGAGCGGGCTCGCGTATAAGTTGCAAATCATCTTGAGTGCGATGTCAGTACCTGGTTGTGGTGCGATCGGCGGTGACGGCGCCTTCCTGTTCGAGGACTCTTTCGCGGTCTGTCACACGGTCTGGAGTACGAGAAGAAAGTCTCTCGCCCTCAGCGATTTTGCCGAAGGTTCCGCGGCCGCCCGCGGTGTCCTTCGAGGCTGCCTCGCTGGAGGAAGAGATATCGCGAGCGCCGGTATTCTTCAGAGAGGCTTTCGCGGCGTCGATCTGCTCGGAGGTGTCGCAGTGAACCGACAGAAGGGTTCCGCCGTCTTTCACGGCGCCTTCGTAACGCTTGGCTTCGTATTCGGGGATGCCCATGCCGACGAGAGCACCGACCATACCGCCTACGGCCCCGCCTGCGCCCGCTCCTGCAAGCGTCGCCATGATGGGGCCGGCTGCGATAAGAGGACCTACACCAGGAATCGCAAGAGCGCCGATGCCTGCGAGCAGACCGAGCGTTCCGCCGATCACGCTGCCGGTGGCAGCTCCGGTAGCCGTCCCCTCGGGGGCTTTGGTTGACTTCTCGTGAGCGAAGGCGCGGGTGCTCTTATCGTCGGGAAGAAGAACGGAGATGGCAGAGTTGGTAAAACCATTGGCGAGCAGATGATCGACTGCAGCCTCCGCGGTGCCGGGTGTTGCGTAAATACCGAAAACAGCTACGTTTTTGCTGGACATAATGGTGCTCCTTGGCTGCTGCTGCAGCTAGATTTGTAGTGCGTGATAGCGACTATTGCTTGACAGTGAGTTCGTTTGTGATCTTGTCGGCACTGACAACGCTGGCTGCTTCCGAGGCGACCTTCTGTTTCTCGTCCTCTGACTGAACGGGGCCTTTGAGAGTAACCGCGCCATCGGTGGTGATGATCTTCACGTTGTGAGCGTAGGTCGAGAGATCCTTGTCGGCCATGATGGCTTTGCGGATCTTCTGGGTTGTGAGCCGATCAGATTTCGCATTCGCCTGGTTGTCCGCAGTCTGCGCCTGATTTTTATTCTGCTTCGAGTTATCCGGAGGAGCCGCTTGTGTGGCTCCTGTTTGAGCGAACGCTTGCACGGCAGAACCGCCGGGCAGGCATGAGAGAGCGATTGCGGCCGAGGCCACAAGGGTGAAACGTAAAAATGTCATAGAGCTGAACCTTTCCAAGGAAACAGGAGTTTCCAA
>DATMPD010000089.1:0-3585 GCA_035567955.1 Edaphobacter sp. | reverse complement strand
CAGTTCATCCTCGCCCAAACCGCCGAGCTCGACGCCCGCATCCGCGAAGCCTACGAAGACTTCGAGTTCCACCGCGCCTACCAGGCCCTCAACGAGTACGTGAACACCGACCTGAGCGCGCTCTACCTCGATGTATCAAAGGATCGCCTCTACACCTTCGCCCCCAACCACCCCGGCCGCCGCAGCGCGCAGACCGCACTCTGGCGGATCGCCGAAGCCCTCACCCGCCTCATCGCTCCCATCCTCAGCTTCACCGCCGACGAGGTCTGGCAGCTCCTCCCCAAAGTCGCCAACCGCGAGCCCAGCGTTCACCTCGCCCTCTTCCCCGACATCGCTGACATCGTTCCCGGCAGCGTCAAACAAATCGAAGAAGACTGGGACCATCTCCTCACCCTGCGCGAAGAGGTTCTCAAGGTCCTCGAAGAGGCGCGCACCGCGAAAGAGATCAGCAACCGCCCCTCCGAGGTTCAGGTCACCGTCGGCTGGCTCAACACCCTCTCATGCCGGCACAACCCCATCTTCGAGCGCTACCACAGCATCCTTCCCGAACTCCTCGGCGTAGCCCAGGTCCACATAGCCGACGCCATCGTCACCGAAGGCCAGGTCGCCAAGGGAGCCTTCTACGTGCAGGCCAAACCCGCGGCCGGCAGCAAATGCGAACGCTGCTGGCGCTTCACCGAAGACGTAGGCAACGACCCGCGCTATCCCACCGTCTGCCTCCGCTGCGCTGACGCCCTCCAGGCCATCCACTTCCCACCCTACACCCCACCCCCCAGCCCCACGGAGCCGCAAGCCTGATGTCCGCAACGTACGAAAGCGCTAACCCACCAGTCGAAGCAACACCGAAAGACAGACGCGGCCTCGTGCTCGCCATCTCCGCCCTGGTGGTCCTCCTCGATCGCATCACCAAACACATCGTCGCCCAGCAGCTCCCCAACGGCCAGACCTTCACCGTCATCCCCGGAATCTTCCGCATCTCTGACGTCCACAACACCGGCGCCGCCTTCAGTATGTTCGCCGAAAACGCCTCGCCGGCCACGGTCCGCAACATCCTCATCGCCTTCTCCGTGGTCGCCGTCATCGTTCTCTTCGGCATGCTATGGCGCGTAGGCCGCTATCTCACCGTCACGTCCGTAGCCCTCGCCCTCATCCTCGGCGGAGCCTTCGGCAACCTCTACGACCGCGTCCGCTACCACTACGTCATCGACTTCCTCGAAGTCCGCATCATCCACTACCACTGGCCCGACTTCAACGTAGCCGACAGCTGCATCGTCATCGGCGCCTGCCTTCTCCTCATCGAAATCTTTCGCCCCCAGCAACAAACCTAGCCTCTTGCATTTCACTAAGATTCAGGTAATCCTCTTCTCAGGAGAAGATCATGGCCACCATTATTCTTCCCGACGAGATCAAGACTGTGATCGACGCCGAAGTGCGGGAACACGGCTTCGCCGACGCAGCCGATTACCTCACGACTCTCGTCCGTCAGGACCAGAAGCGCCGCGCGAAAGACGAGTTGGAACAGTACATCCTCGAAGGGATCGACTCCGGCGACTACGTCGAGATGACCGCTGAGACCTGGCGCGAACTTCGGCTCAATCTTCACCGGCAGGTCGGCATCGAGTAGTGCCTCCATCTGTCTCCTACAGCGCAAGAGCCCGTCAAGACGTCCAGCGCGAATGGAATTACCTGCAAATCAATGCCGGAACCCCGACAGCTGACCGCCTGCTTGCGGCGCTGGAAAGACGTCCGCTCTTCTGGCATCCAATCCGGAAATAGGAACCCTATATAATCCTCGCGTCTCTGGTACCGCGTCGGTACGTCGCTTGCCTATCAGCCTTCCCTTCGGCTGCTGGCTTCTGTTTTATGAGTCTACAAAGACAAGTAACCTGGTTCATCGTCTTGCCCACGGGGCTCGCGATCTGAGCGGCCTTCTATAACGGTTTCCCGCCTCGAAGCAAGAACTACCTCACATAAGAAAACTTTCCACACAGATCCGTCGAATTCGCAAGGGCATCCATAGTAAACACCGGCGGCTTCGCTCCCGAAAAAAATGCAAGCTGCAACGAGCGCCCCGACACGTAAGTGACCATCCACTGCGTATCGTCAGAACCGCAAAGACTATTCTTGTGCAAAAATTTCTTTTCCCCCGGCACGATCAGCCGATACAGACTGCCACTTCCCGAAGCTGTTCCGTCCGGGTCGAAGAGCGCAGTCGCCTCTGCCTGCTCGAGCCCGCGAATTCGAGCGATGGTAAAGCTCACGAGATTGATGGAAATCTTCTCATCAGAAAGCGCCACATCCCCCGTAATCGACTTCGCAGTCGAGCTTGTCGCACGCCAATATCCTTTGTCCTGTGCCGCCGCCGTCAAGCAGCAAACCAACGCCAACCCCACCACCGCGCTTAGTAATGTCTCTCGCTTCATCTCTCCTCGATTCCTCTGTCGAGCATGGCATCTGCAGCACTTTTGATCAACTCCGCCCCCCTGGTTAGCTTCAGAGCGCTGAAGGCGCGACCCGTACTAGCCTAGGGAAAATCGGGGTCCCCGGCGGGCGTACTTTGCCAGTTGGCGTGGATCGCCCCAGGAATCAAAAGGGGTTGATGACCCAGCGCTGAAGGCCCGAGTTCTCTTCTTGCCGGGTTAACCACTGCAAAACCGCCCCGCACTCGCATTTCTCTCCATCCTGGCTGACAATAGAAGTTTGGCCATGAGAGAGCAAAAGCCCGAGCAGAACCTCGACCAGATCACAATCCGCGGAGCCCGCACCCACAACCTCAAGGGCATCGACGTCGACATCCCCCACAACGCTCTCACCGTTGTCAGCGGGGTCTCGGGCTCAGGCAAGTCCTCGCTCGCCTTCGACACCGTCTACGCCGAAGGCCAGCGCCGCTACGTCGAAAGTCTCTCCGCATATGCCCGCCAGTTCCTCGAGCGCATCGAAAAGCCCGACGTCGATCACATGGACGGCCTCGCCCCCGCCATTGCGATCAAGCAGAAAAATCAAACCCGCAATCCCCGCTCCACCGTCGCCACCGCAACCGAGATCTACGACTACCTCCGCCTCCTCTACGCCCGCTGCGGCACCGTCACCTGCCTCCACTGCGGCGGCATCGTCAAACACGACACCGTAGACGAAATTGTCACCACGCTCTTCGCCCTCCCGGAAGGAACCCGCACCTACGCCCTCTTCCCCATCGTTCGCGCCGAAGTTAAACTCGAGCCGATGCAGATGCCCACCGTCGAAGAGACAGCCGACGCCCCCAAACCAAAACCATCCGCAGCAAAAAAATCCCTCAAATCCCAAAAATCCGTGGTCGCCTCCTCCTTCAACCTCACCGACGCATTAAAAGACCGCCTAACCGAACTCCGCCGCCGCGGCTACAACCGCCTCTATCAATCCACCAGGGCCGGCGAAAACAAAATAGTAGAGTTCTCCACCCCCGAATCCCTCCTCGAACTCGACTTCACGAAACCCATCTTCGTCCTCATCGACCGCCTCGCCATCACCCCCGACGTTCGCGCCCGCATAGTCGACGCCATCGAAACCGGTTACCGCGAATCCGGCGAGGTCCAGTTCCATACTCTC
>DATMPD010000088.1:0-4795 GCA_035567955.1 Edaphobacter sp. | reverse complement strand
TCGTCGCCGTTGAGCATGTAGGTGTTGGTCATGCGCGGCATGGGGATGTGGTGGTAGCTCTCGCGGCGTCCGCTGCCGGTGTTCGGCATGCCCATCAGGCGTGCGTTGAGCTTGTCGGAGAGGAAGCCTTTCAGAATTCCGTTTTCGATGAGGACAGTCTCCCGGGTAGGGGTTCCTTCGTCGTCCACATTCACGCTGCCGCGGCGGCCGGGCATCAGGCCGTTGTCGACGACGGTGACCTTCGGACTGGCCACTTGTTGTCCGATCAGCCCTGCGAAGGCTGAGGTTTTCTTGCGGTTGAAGTCGGCCTCGAGTCCATGGCCGACGGCCTCGTGAAGAAGGACGCCGGGCCAGCCGGGACCGAGTACGACGGGCATCTCACCGGCAGGGGCATCGACGGCTCCGAGCTGGAGGATGGCGGTGCGTGCGGCTTCGCGGGCATGGTGCTCGGGCGATTTATTGCCTTCAAAAAAGTCCATGGTGACGCGGCCGCCACCGCCGCTGCCGCCACGCGCGGTGTTCACGCCGTCCTTCGCGATGACGAAGACGTTCAACCGCGAGAGGGGTTGGGTGTCGCTGGCAAACGTGCCGTCGGAGGCTGCGATGAGGATGCGGCGGAGTTCGTCATTGAATCCGGCGCGAACCTGGGTGATGCGGGAGTCGAAGGCGCGGGCGGCCTTGTCGGCGCGTTGGATGAGGGCGAGTTTGGCGGCAATCTCGGCGTCGGCTGTGGCGCCGGCCACCGGATAAAGCGCGGGTGTTTCAATATGGCGGAAGCCGCTCATCAATTCTTTAGCGGGGCCGCTGGCGATCAATGCGGCGGTACGGGCGGCACGCAGCAAACAGTCGCTGGAGAGGTCGTCAGTGTAGGCGTATCCGGTACGCTCCCCGGAGACGACGCGGACGCCGCAGCCGAGGCTGATGCCCTGGCTGGCGGATTTAACCAGCGACTCGTCGATGCCAAGCGCAGTCGAGGTAACCGATTCAAAATAAAGGTCCGCGTACTCGCCGCCCGCGGAGAGAGCCTCTCCAAGGCAGCGCTCCATCAGGCGCTCGGAGAGGCCTAGTTTCTCGATGAAGTAGCGTTTGTGATCAGGAGGGGGTATGGTCATCTACTTTGATTCTAGGCCTCGCGGAGGGCCCCGGCAAATGGCCGCATTACAGACAAGCCGCAAACGTCGGCTTGACAGGTTCAAGTCGTGGGACGATCGATCAGAGTTGCGCGACCCGAATTCAGCGTCCGTGGGATGGATCGGGCGAGCTTGCGACGCTGAGATCCAGCATGATTGTAGGCAGGTCCGGGGCGTAGCAGTTGCCGTCGGCAGCGTAGGTCTTGCTGCAGGCCGCAGTAATCTCTTTGCGGCGCGGAGACTGTGCATACTGCCAAGCCACAACATCCGGCGTTCCACTGGAGGCGAGAGGCGGAGGTTGCAGGGTGCAGCCATTCGATGGCGGGCAGGCGTCCTGATAGACCCAGAAAGCAATGGGACTGAGATGCTGGGCGGCGACCTGCTCGCGGATGTTCTGCACGGTAGTGATCGTTTTGCCGGGACTGTCGTCGACGGGCTGTCCGCTGGCATAGACGCCCGGGAGGTAACCGGAGTGCGCGACTGCCTCGGTCCACGCAAGAAGATAGCCGGACTGATCGGCGTTCAGGCGGCCGCCTTCTTCCTGATCGAGAAAAATGATGGTGTGACCGGGGAAATGCTCGCGTTGTGCGGCGGCAACTGCTGCTGCCGCGTCTTTTTTTCCGAGTGCAGCCGGAGCGGTTCCGGACCGTTTTGCTTTTTTTATCTCGGCTTCCAATTTGCCGTTCGCCAGAACAAGAAAGCCGAAGTCGTTCTTCAGCAGAGCGTCGCGCTTCCCTTGCCAACTGTTCTGGTGCTCGCCCGGCGGGTTGGTAAGCCAATAACCAACAAAGGCGAAGTGCCGTCGCAATGCAGGCAGGGCGTCGTCACCGGGATAATCGTTGCTATCGAAGCCGATAGGGTTCTGCGTCGTCCTGGAAGGCGCGTGATTTAAGGGCGTCGGCGCGGTTTGCTGGGCGCAACCGGCGACGGCCAGAAGAAGAAGCGCGGGGAGGTAGGTCGCCAGGAGTCGCATAGGAAAATTTCGAGGTCCGCAGAGGAATCTAAATAGAGGTTACACAATCCCTGTGCTACGTTGCATAGTAGTTGCATAGTAGAAGTGGGAGGAGTCGCGTATGTCCCCGAACGATGTGGACCCGAGGTACCCTGTTGGCCGCTTCACGCCGCCTGTGACCATCACGCCCGGCGAGCGCATTGACGCGATTGCAACCTTGGCCGAGCTTCCGGAGCAGCTGCGGAATGCAGTGGATGGGCTGAGCTTTGCGCAGTTGAGCACACCCTATCGCGAGGGTGGGTGGACGCTGCGGCAGGTGGTGCACCACGTAGCGGACAGTCATATGAACGCTGTCATTCGCGTCAAGCTTGCGCTGACGGAAGACTGGCCGACGATCAAACCTTACGATGAAGTTGCCTGGGCGAAGCTGCACGACGTTGCGGCTCCGATCGAGTGGTCGCTGGAGCTTGTAGAGAGCCTGCATGCCCGCTGGGTGATGTTGCTGCAATCGCTCGAGGACTACCAGTGGAAATGCGGATGCCATCATCCAGAGAACGGCCCGATGACGGTGGAGCTGTTAGCGCTCCTTTACGCGTGGCACTCGCGACATCATGTCTCGCACATTACCCATCTTCGCGCCAGAGAAAACTGGTAGACGACGCATGCGGACCATTCAGATCGCCACAACGCCCAAGGAGATTGCCCGCTGCTTTTCGGTGATGTGCCAGCTTAGGCCATTGCTGATTGAGGAAGAGTTCCTCGCACGCATCCAGGCTCAGCAGGTCGAGGGATATCAGCTCGCATTTCTGGAACACGAAGCCGCCGTTGTTTCGGTCGCAGGATTCCGCATACAGAACATCCTGTCGAGCGGGAAGACCTTTTACGTGGACGACCTGGTCACCGATGCGGCTGCGCGTTCGCAGGGCCATGGCGAGGCGATGTTGCAATGGCTGATCGCACTGGCCAGAGAGGCCGGCTGCGATACCTTCAGCCTCGACTCCGGCACGCAGCGCCAGGAAGCCCATGCGTTTTACCTTCGCCAGCGGCTAAGGATCACAAGCTTTCATTTTGCGCTTCCTCTGTGAACAGCCGCTGCACGTGCGTTATGCGCAGGTAAATTGAAGGTTAATTAAGGTTCGACTATGCCGCTAAGAGCCTCTTCCGCGGAGCAGCCCCCCGCACAGAACGTTGAACAGATCGCAGCAGCGCTGGAAGAATTCCTCGCTGAACATGCGCATACCGTTGTGCTCGAAGACGGCAAGGTGCTCTTCGACATGCGTCGGGCGAAGTACAAGCTTGCGACCGAACATGGCCGATGCACGCTGCATCTCTGGGGCGAGGAACGTAATCTCGTCCGGCGCGTGAGTGGGACCACGATGCGGAACGGCGTACTGCGCTTGAGTACGCATCGCTTCGGCCAGACCAAGCCGCAAACCCTGGAGTTGGTGGGTGACCGCGATCGGCGGACTCCCTCCACGCGCGAGGCGACGCGGGTGAAGTATCTGCGTGTCTTGGAACGGGTGTTGCTACGGAGTTTCCCGGAGTTCAAGACCGATGCGTTTCGTACCGCAATGGATCTTGAGAAGAGCTTTGGGCCGGCGTATGCGCGGGGCTCTCTGCTGCAGGGGCAGAAGGCGTGGGCGGTGATCGCGGTGAATGAGGAGGAGACGCAGGCGACCGTCGACGGGATTCTCACGCTGGGGATTTTGTGGCTGCAGGACTGCCGCGAATCCGGCGACGGGCGAAGGTTGTACCAGGGATTAAAGTTGATCGTGCCGCGCGGTATGGCGATGCTGACGTTGTCTCGGATGGCGTGGTTGAACACGAACGTTGCGCAGTGGGAGCTGTGGGAGCTGGACCAGACGACCGAAGAGCTGGAGCAGCGCGACGCCGCTGACCATGGCAACCTGACAACTCGCCTGATGCATGCGCCGAACGAACGTGCCGCGCAGGAGCGGTTCGCGGACTCGAAGTCGCGGGTGATGGCGGTGGTGCCGGAGACGATGCGCAACGTGGTTGAGCAGCGTCTTCGCAGTGGAACGGAGTTGGCTTTTCTACTGCATGGGTTGGAGTTTGCGCGTGTGCGGATGGGCTATGCGGGCAACTCCTTCAACAGCGCGCAGGAGATCACCTTCGGCGCAGGTGCAAATGAGACTCCGCTGACGGAAGAGAATGCGAGCGAGTTGCGTGAGCTGGTTTCGCGATTGTTTGCGCGGCGCACGCCCGGCGGGGACAAGCGCGATCCGCTTTACCGGATGCAGCCGGAGCGATGGCTTGAGAGCGTTCTGCGGCGAGATGTTGAGCCGCTCGATGCTCATCTTGATTCTGCGCATGTTTATACGCAGGTGCCTGCGTTTGCCGCGGCCGATCGGGGTATGCTCGACCTGCTGGGTGTCACGGATGACGGACGGCTGGCGGTGATTGAATTGAAGGCAGACGAAGATCTGCAGCTTGCCTTGCAGGGGCTTGATTACTGGGTGCGGGTGCGCTGGCATCATCTGCAGAACGCCGACAACGTCACCGGCCTGGGCGAGTTTCAGCGGCATGGGTACTTCGGCGGGCTGAGGTTGTCTCCGGAGGCTCCAAGGCTTTATCTGGTCGCGCCGGCACTGCGCATTCATCCTGCGACCGACGTGGTGCTGCGGTATCTGTCTCCGCGTGTAGAGTGGACTTTGATCGGTCTGGATGAACGTTGGCGGGCCAAGGTGAAGGC
>DATMPD010000087.1:0-20360 GCA_035567955.1 Edaphobacter sp. | reverse complement strand
GGGGTGTGCAGCGTGATCTCCAGCTGAATGTTGTCGCCAGGCATGCACATTTCTGTGCCGGCAGGCAGCTTCGCCGAACCGGTTACGTCGGTGGTGCGGAAGTAGAACTGCGGACGGTAGCCGTTGAAGAACGGTGTGTGGCGGCCGCCTTCTTCCTTCGAAAGCACGTAGACCTCGCCCTTGAAGTCGGTGTGCGGCGTGATCGATCCGGTCTTGGCCAACACCATGCCGCGCTCCACGTCTTCCTTCGCGATACCGCGCAGCAGAAGCCCGGCGTTGTCGCCTGCCAGACCTTCATCCAGCTGTTTCTTGAACATCTCGACGCCGGTCACCACCGTCTTGCGGGTCTCGCGGAAGCCGACGATTTCAGACTCCTCGCCAACCTTCACCTTGCCGCGCTCGATACGGCCCGTGACCACAGTGCCGCGGCCCGAGATCGAGAAGATGTCTTCGATCGGCATCAGGAACGGCTGGTCCACGGCGCGCTCCGGCTGCGGAACGTACTTGTCGACTGCTTCCATCAGCTCGTCGATCTTGGCCTCCCACTGGGCTTCGCCGTTCAGCGCGCCGAGTGCAGAGCCGCGGATTATCGGGGTGTCGTCGCCGGGATAGTCGTACTTCGACAGCAGCTCGCGGACCTCCATCTCAACCAGCTCGATCAGCTCTTCGTCCTCGACCGCATCGCACTTGTTCAGGAACACCACGATGTACGGCACGCCAACCTGACGGGCGAGCAGCACGTGCTCCTTGGTCTGGGGCATCGGGCCGTCGGTCGCAGCAACGACGAGGATTGCGCCGTCCATCTGCGCCGCGCCGGTGATCATGTTCTTGATGTAGTCGGCGTGGCCGGGGCAGTCGACATGCGCGTAGTGCCGGTTCTTGGTCTCGTACTCGACGTGGGAAGTCGCAATCGTGATGCCGCGCTCACGCTCTTCCGGCGCGTTGTCGATCGTGTCGAACGAACGGAACGTGTTCTTCGGGTTGTGCTTCGACAGCACCTTCGTGATCGCTGCGGTCAGCGTCGTCTTGCCGTGGTCGATGTGCCCGATCGTCCCGATGTTTACGTGCGGCTTTGACCGGTCAAACTTTTCCTTGCCCATGACTCTCTCCGTCTCCTCGTGTTGGCCGGCGCATTCGCCGGGTTCAGGTGAATACTTCAAACGAAAACTAAACTTTGCGGAACTAATTCCTGCGGACCCGAATCGGCTCAGTAGTACGCGTACAGCTTGAAAAACTTCTCCCGCAGTTCGGGTGCTACTTGCTCCAGGCTGGCGAGATAGAGCTCGCGGATCTGGCCCTGATCGGCGTTGCCGAGGCGGCTGTACTCGGCGGCAGTGTTGGCTCCCAGGTTGCCCTTGCCGAGAACATCTTCGAAGTCGCGAATGCGCAGCTTCGAGCGTTCCAGCGACTTCAGAAACTCTGCCACATGGCCTGAAGCAAAGGAGGCCTCGATTGCGCTCTTCACGGCGTTGAACGTTTGCGGATCGGAGATCGGAAGTACGGGCTGCTGATACATGCTGCTCAACACACTCTCCTACGATCTGTTGTTGCCGGATCGCGATGAAAATCTTTGGAGCGGGAGACGGGAATCGGACCCGCGACCAACAGCTTGGAAGGCTGTGACTCTACCACTGAGTTACTCCCGCCCTACTGGACAAACTCGAATCTCTGGAGCTGACGGAGAGGCTTGAACTCTCGACCTCTCCCTTACCAAGGGAGTGCTCTACCACTGAGCTACGCCAGCCTTGAAAAACATTCAAAACAAATCTGCTAAAACTCTTTGACTCTTACAATCCTACCGCGAACGAAGCCGTCCGAGTATGACGCGGAAGGCAAAAAATCCTAACAAGATCCACGTCAGCGATTGAAACTTGCCCGGCTCCATCGTCTGCCAGACTAAAACCGCCAACACCCCAAGTACGGCCAGCGCAATTACCATCCTTCCGCTGCCTGCCGGGCTTAGATCCACAACACTCACCAGTTACTGCAACCTTCAAAACTTATGGTGCACAGGGGAGGATTCGAACCTCCGTAGCGCATAACGCGGCAGATTTACAGTCTGCTGCCATTAACCACTCGGCCACCTGTGCACATCCCGCCTGAAGTTCCAACGCGCAGCATCCATCTCAGCCCGTCAAGCCCGTCGTCGATTCAAGTTGCGAATCGAGCGGGTACACCACCCTTGAAGGAATGACCGGAGGTCTGCAACGCCAGAACGGCAAGAGCAGTACAACCAAATCCATCTTTCATTGCCTGCTGCGAGGAACTGGAGCTGGCGAAGGGACTTGAACCCCCGACCCTCTGATTACAAATCAGATGCTCTACCAGCTGAGCTACGCCAGCCCAAACAGCAATTTTGCTCTCTGTAGCCCCACTCGCATGACGCGCAGCAGTGCCCGCGCAGAGTGCGCCGCAGAGCTAACTTTAGCATAGCCATGCCCCTCAGGCAATGGCTCACGCCGGCTTCGGCGGGACCGTCCAAAATCGCAGCTATGCTAGCCTATCCACGACTCAAACCGGCCCAAACTATGTCTCTTTGGAACACGTTGTTACGCTCTCTGCTATTCGCCCTCAGCATCTCCCTATTTCCTCTGGTTGCAGTGGCACAACCGACGCATACGACAGAGGCGCCGCAAGCAGTCGACGGCCCGCTCACAGCGGCCAAAGCGCCCGCGATGAACAACGATTCTGTCCTGAAGATGGTGAAGGCTGGCCTGGGAGACGACCTCGTTATCCAGACCATCAACACGCAGTCGGGCCAGTACGTTACGGATGCCGATTCGCTCGTCACGCTGAAGACCTCGGGCGTCTCCGACCGGGTCATCACAGCGATGATCAACAAGAGTCGCCGACAACTCACCAATGTGCCGGAGAAGCCGATCGAACTCTCGGACGTCAATGAGATCGGCGTCTACTACAAAGATCACACAGGAAAATGGATCGCCATTGAGCCGGAGATCGTCCACATCAAGTCGGGCGGTTTCATCAAGTCGACCGTCACCCACGGCATCATCAAGCAAGACCATAACGGCCATCTCAACGGTCGCGAGTCAAAGCTCGCCCTCCAATGCCCCATCGAAGTTCTGATCTATATGCCGGAGGGTATATCAGTAAATGAGTACGAATTCCTCCGTTTTCGCATCAACTCCGACAACCGCGAGTTCCGCGTTCTCACCGGCGGAGTCATTCACTCGACCGGCGGCGCCGACCGCGACGAAGTGAAGTTCAATCCGGTCAAAACCGCGCCGCACACCTACCAGTTCACCGTCGATAAGAACACCGGCGGCGGCGAATACGGCATCCTGCCGCCGGGCACCGGCAACGTTACTAACGGCGGCAAAATCTACACGTTCGCCATCGTTGAATAGAGGCGCAAACTGAGGCCCGGCGCAAAAGCCTGCCCCGGACGTCCGAAGATCAGGCCGAAAGATGGTCTATGCTGGATAGCGACGACGTGGAAGTCGCCGCTTCCCACAACTATGCTGACACCTTGCCTCACCGGCCATGTCCTCGATTCAGACCCTGATGCAGTCCTGGATGCGGTTCCAGATGCGTAGACGCACCCGCTATTCGCTGCTGCTAATGCTGGCGCTGATGATCGCGCTGGTGGTTGTGCTGGTGCTGCGAAAGGCCGCTCCACCTGAGGCCGCGCGGTTGCTGCCGGAGTCGGACGCGATCGTCTACGCCAATCTGAAGCCGCTGCGTCTGGCGACCCACTTCGACCGCACGCAGGTGACTCGCAGTCCCGACTACCAACACTTCATCGACGCCACCGGCATCGTGCCGGAACGCGATCTCGACTCCGTCGCCTTCGCGCTGCACCGGATGGACGACCCCAACGGACCGAATGGGCCTGTGGGCTACTCCGAAGTGTTTGAAGGGCGTTTCGATGGGGAACGCCTCGCGCGCTACCTGGCCACGATCGCTACGGCGAAAGAGGACTATGCGGGCCATGACATCTTCACCATCCTCGTCGGCGAGGGGAAGGAGGCGCGGCCGTTCCGGATTGCACAGCTGGAGTACGACACCATCGCCGCGTCCAACATGCCGACACCGGAGCAGATTCACTCCATTCTGGACCGGCACCGGTCCGCGGCGTCGCCGTTTTCGGGCTCGTCGTTGCTGTCGTCGCGATACCGCGATGTGCCCGCGTTCTCAAGCGCATGGGGGATCGGTCATATAGGCCTTCCCTTATCCGACCGCGGCTACATTAGCATCCTGGGCCTGAGGCTTCCGCTGCCTGAGGATACGACCTTTATTGCGAGCTTGCGCTTTCTTGGAGCGCTACATTTGCGCATCGAGCAGGTCGCTCCAACCGACGCCGAAGCGTCCCGCGCGGTTGAGACGTTGACAACGTTGCTTGTAGTTTTGAAGTCAGTGGAGCAGACACAGATGCAGATGCATCCGAACACGCCTTCCGATGTGGAGATTCGCGAGCTGATGAATTCGGCCAGGATTGAGCAGCACAAGGATCGAGCGGTGATGACCGCGAATATCCCTCTCGATCTGGTAAAGAGGATAACAACGCCCTCCTCCGAGGGAGGACCATGACTGACCCTGCCTCGCCGGTGTCTACGAAAATCATTCTGGTTCGTCATGGTCAAAGCGTTACCAACGCGGGCGGCAGGGCCGCAGATCAGATTAGCAATCCACTAACGGAGCTCGGCCGCGCACAATCAAGGGAGTTCGCCGACCGCTTGGACTGCAAGCCGACACTCTTCATAACCTCGCCCTTCCTGCGCGCGCAACAGACGTCTGAACCGCTGCGGCAGCGGTTCCCCGATGTTCCCGTCGAGGAGTGGCCGATTCAGGAGTTCAGCTTTCTCAACCCCGTGCTTCATAAGGGCACGAGTGAGGCGGATCGCCAATCCCATGTCGTTGCCTACTGGCAGCGAGAGGATCCCGCCTACATCGACGGCGCAGAGGCTGAGTCATTCACTTTATTTCTGGGTCGCGCCCGCGAGACGATCCGTCGCCTCGCAACCAGAGACCCGGGCGGCTGCATCGTTGTCTTCACTCATGGATTTTTTATGCAGGCAATCCGGCTGGTACTGCTCTTTCCGAACGCCACGGATGCCGAGCTGATGGCAAACTTTCAACGCTTTCATTTCCTCAACCTCATTGAAAACATCGGTTCACTGGAATTCGAAGTTCGTGACGGTAAAATTCAGTTGATCGGACCTGCGCATCAGACGGACTTCACACTTCAAGGAGCAAAATCCCATGCTTAGATTGACCACCTTTGTGGCTCGAGCGTTGATGCTGACGTTCGCGGCTTCGGCGCTTCCAAGCGGCCTCTTCGCGCAGTCGACCCCCGTCATCACCGGGCCAGCCGCCTTTACCGACTACACGCAGGAGCATCCCGGCGTCCGCCGCAAGATCACGCTGGCTGACCTGCCGGAGCCGAAGCCGGATGAGTCGGTCGACAACGGGCCCAGCGTTATTCCGCGGCCCGAGGGCGCATGGCCGATCGCCCCCAAGGGATTCAAGGTGGAGATGTACGCGCAGGGCTTCCGGGAGCCGCGGTTGATGCGCACCGCACCCAACGGCGACATCTTTCTCGCTGACTCGCACGGCGACAAGATTGTGGTTCTGCGCGGCGTTGGTCCTGACGGTAAGGCGCAGACGGTCTCAACATTTGCGTCTGATCTCAACCTTCCCTTCGGTATCGCTTTCTATCCCAGCGGTCCGAACCCCAAGTGGATTTACGTGGGGAACACTGACTCGGTTGTTCGCTTTCCTTACAAGTCAGGCGACCTCGTGGCCACCGGCGCACCCGAGAAGATCGTTCCCCAGCTTCCTGGCTTCGCCCAGCTTCGCGGCGGCGGCCACTGGACCCGCGACATCGTCTTCACTCCGGACGGCACGAAGATGCTCGTCTCCGTCGGCTCCGCCTCCAACGCGGACGATCCCGACACGCACCCCAACGAGTTTCACCGCGCAGACGTGCTTCAGTTCACCCCGGAGGGCAAATTTCTGAAGGTGTACGCCAGCGGTATTCGTAACTGTGTCGGCGAGGCAATCAATCCAACGACCGGCCAGCTCTGGTGTTCCACCAACGAGCGCGACCGCCTGGGCGACAACCTCGTCCCCGACTACATCACCAGCGTGAAGGAAGACGGCTTCTACGGCTGGCCATGGTATTACATGGGCGGTCATCAAGACCCGCGCCTGATGGGAACGCACCCCGAACTGAAGAACAAGGTCATCACCCCGGACGTTCTCCTGCAGTCGCACTTTGCCTCTCTCGAGATGCTCTTCTATACCGGCAAGCAGTTTCCCGCCGAGTACACAGGCGACGCTTTCGCAGCCGAACATGGCTCGTGGAACCGCGCGCACCGTTCGGGCTATGAGGTCATCCGTGTCCCCATGCGTAACGGCCACGCCACCGGAGAGTATGAAGACTTCCTCACGGGCTTCGTCACGCCGGACGGCAAGGTGTGGGGCCGGCCTGTAGGCGTTACCCTAGGCCAGGACGGGTCGTTGTTCGTCACCGATGACGGCACAAAGACAGTCTGGCACGTCATCTACACCGGCAAGTAATCATTCCGAAAAGCAAGAGTGGTCGATACTCTCGGCCACTCTTTTGTTTAATAGATTTTTTTCACCTTCGGCTTGCCTCAGATTGCAGGCTCCATGGCGTAGTCAAGCGCAGAGGCCGTGCCGCGCAGTGGGGCAGAAAACGCCGGGTGGTTCCCATTCGAGGCCCAGCAGAGCAACGCATCGAAGCACTCCCCATCGAGTTGATGTGGAGCAAACTTCGACATAATCGATAGTGTGTCTTTCAGCTCGAGGCCGGCGCGATACGGACGATCCTCGGTCAACGCTCCGAACACGTCGGCTACAGCGATGATGCGGGACTCCCGGGAAAGGTCGCGCGCAGTGAGCCGGTTGGGATAGCCCGAGCCATCGAGCTTTTCATGGTGCTCGCCCGCGATGACGGCCATCTCCCGGAAGGAGCGGACGCGCTCCAGAATCAGGCGCGTAATCCTGGGATGCTGATGGACCGCTCTCCACTCGTTTGCACTCAACACAGATCGTTTATCAAGAATGGCGTTGGAGACGCTGAGCTTTCCGATGTCATGCAGCAGAGCGGCGCGGCGCACCAGCCGTACGCGGTTCGCGGGCAGTCCCATCGTCTCGGCGATGCCCAGGGCCGCATCCGCAACGCCCATGGAATGACGGAAGGTGAAGTGAGACTTCGCATCGACGACGTCGGCAAAGGCCTCGCATATCTGATCGACCTGTCCCGGCTCCAGTTTGTGTTGCGTGCGCGTATCGAGGTCGAGGACCGCCTGTCGCGTGTCCTCCTCACGATCTCCGGGAGCACAGTTTGCCCATAGCGTGCCGCGCCGGTGAAGGGAGAGCGCCATGCGAACGAGCTGAGGATCGAACCACGTTCCGCTGCGCTCTTCGAGCGTGTCGATGGCGTTCTGCGTGCCGCGGCCGGCGGAAAAGATATCAAGATGCTGCGCCACGGCGCAGATGCGGGCCAGAAGCGGGATCTGCTCGCCCTTCAGGCTGTCCGGATAGCCGTTGCCGTCCCAGTGCTCGTCCAGACTGCGCACGGCCTCAGCAGCGAACTTGCCCATGCCGAGTTTGGTGATGATATCGGCGCCTCGGTCACTCCGGAGGCTGACCATCTCCTGATTATTTTTGTGTTGCGTCAGGCCGATATGAAGAATCCTTGCCACCTTCGCCGCGCTACTCGCATTCGGAAGAACATTTTTCCAAAGCAGTTTGAGCGAGGAAAGATTCGGCTTATGCGGCTTGGTCCAGTCTTCGAATCGGACGCCGGCTTTCATGGCGCGGTCGTCGCCGCCAACGATCTGACACAGGCGGCTGGCATTGCTGCTGCAGCCAATGTCTTTGAGAAGAAGCGCAAAGTAGAGGCCGCTGGTCTGGTCGGACGGAAGCTTTGCCTCCTCGGCGATGCGCATGCCCATAAGACAACTACGCAAAGCGTGCCCGTGCACGGCCCCTTCGGTCAGGTCCAACGCGTAGGAGAGCGCCGAGATGATCTCCGACAACGAGATCGCTCCATCGGCGTCTCCCGCGCTGCGTCGAAAAGAGGCTGAAGTCTGAACCATGCGAATTCCTTCCCTTGCCAAGCCTGATGAGTGGGCCCTGGTAGTTGCGGGCCGGACGGCAACCCGTGGGTGTCGACGCTACTACACGGTGACTATATCGGCCGGGAGGTCGGTCGGATATCACCGTAAAGGTGCACGAAAGTAATGGAAAATGTTTGTTTTCAGCGCGATCGGAGGGATCTTCGGGCATCCAGTTGCCTCGTGGCTCGGCGGACGAAACCGCGCCAAGGACAGTAGGCCCTACTCACGACGAGGAGCGAAATTGCCCGCAAACCCATCGAAATAAGGCACAAATCGAGCAGAAAGCAGAAAAAGACGGCAGAGCTGACCTGCTACGTCAACCCTGCCGTCCTTTCAATCTGCGAGAAAAGCTATTCGCCCTTCTTCGGTCCTACTTCGCTGCCCAGGTCCGCCAGCGTCGTCCGCAGATACTTGTGCGGATTGACCGGCGTATTGCGGATGCGTACCTCGTAGTGGAGGTGCGAGCCCGTGGTGCGTCCGCTATGCCCGACGTAGCCGATCACCTGACCGCGAACCACTGTCTGACCCGCTATGACGGCAAAGCCGGACATGTGCCCGTAGACGGTCTCAACCCCATGACCATGATCGATCACCACCTCGCGGCCGTAGCCGTTGGACATCTGTGCCTCTTGCACTACCCCATCGCCGGTAGCACGAATAGGAACCCCGTTGGGTGCGGAGATATCGATGCCGGTGTGGAACTCGCCTTCCCCGTTACCCAGAATCGGGTCTTCGCGTTGGCCAAAGCTGCTGGTGATTGGTCCCATGACGGGCCAGAGTGTCGGAATAAAGGACGCGGTATCCGAACCGCCGAAACCTGCTCCGAACAGATCGGTTGCCGAACGGTATCCGGGAGCGCCGAGATTCGAGAGCGGTCGCATCACCGTGCCGCTCATCGCAGAGTTCCGCAATGCGTAAAAAGCATCCACAGACTTGTAATAGGCCGCTTCGGAAACGTCGGTTGTGCCGGCCAACGGTGCGGAGGCAACGGATTCGGCTATCCCTGCGGACTTGCCACGATGTTTGTCGGTCAGGTTGCCCATGGGAACGGTCGCCAGCTTGTTCGCCGTCAATCCATACAGTGCGGAGACCTCGCTCGCCAGAGAGCCGAGAGAAGCCGCCTGGATGTCTTTTTCATGCGCGGCCTTCTCGAGGTGCGCGTAGTCCTTCTGCAGCGAGTTGTGGTCCTGCCGAAGCTGGTTAAAGCGGGCGGTCTTGATCAGCATTCGGGAGTACGACCCGGCCAATCCGGTGATGGTAAACATGCCGATGGCTGCGGCAGCTACGAAAAGATAAGCATAGTGAAGGGGAACCGGAACCTTATTCAGGTTGCCGTCTTCGTCGCGGCTGACGAACATAATGTAATAGCGCTTCTTAAGCTTCAAGCAGAGTCCCTGGCCCAGAATTTGTCCGCGAAGCAACGCCGCGGCTCGGAGAGGTCTGCAATCGGTGAATGGAACCAGGCAAATGAAGTTCACCAGTCGTCAGCAGACTTGCAGTCTCTCGTGAGCGTCCTCTGTGAGGGTAACAAACTGGGTACCCTCGTGCAACAGATTGTCACCAACGGGTCACCGTGTAACTACCACAAAAGTGCCACGTCGGCCTACCGGTTATGCTGCTTTATAAGATGACAAATCGGCCAAAACCGTTGGGAGAGCTGGCCCTGATTGAGCAAATTCGCCGCGATTTCTCCGCCGGCAGCAAAGCGATAATGCTTGGTATCGGCGATGATTGCGCGATTCTGCGGCCGCCTGCAGGGTGTGAAGTGCTTGTCACCACCGACTTTACGTTAGAGGGGCGGCATTTCCGCCGGGATCGGCATCCCCCGGAATCAGTGGGCCACCGCTGCCTGACCCGCGGGCTGAGCGATCTTGCCGCGATGGGGGCAACACCGCTCGCAGCCTTCCTCTCCCTTGCCCTGCCGGCAACGATGCTTGCGGAATCGGCAGGCCGCGAATGGATTGCACGTTTCTTCAGCGGACTGCGCGCACTAGGCGACATGCACCGCGTGCCGCTTGCCGGCGGGGACACCTCCGAATCGCCGGGCGGAAAAAACGGCTTCATTCTTGCTGACATTGTGCTGGTCGGTGCCGCGCCAAAGGGCGAGGCTCTGCGCCGTTCAGGAGGAGTAGCCGGCGATGCGTTGTATGTAACGGGACATCTGGGCGGTGCGGCTGCGGAACTGGTGGCAATCCTTAAGCGGCAAAGACGCACCCTCAAAATTGCAACGACAGAGGGCCACCCGCACATGTTTCCTGAGCCGCGCCTGGATGTCGGCGAGTCTTTGTTGCGCAGAAAACTGGCCACCGCATGTATCGATATAAGCGATGGCCTCTCGACAGACCTCGCCCACCTCTGCCGTGCCTCAGGCGTGTGCGCAGAGATTGAACCGGCAACGCTCCCGATCCATCCACTCGCACGCAAGCTGGGGGCAGACGCTGCGCTGCAGGCGGCGTTGCATGGCGGGGAGGACTATGAGTTGTTGTTTACGACACCACCTTCGGTCCTCATGCCGACGTCTCTGGCAGGAGTACCGATCACGCGCATCGGAAGCCTTAAAAAACAACGTTCCGGGCAACCGCTGATGACTATGCTCGCGTCGGACGGCAAGCGCGTCGAGTTGCAGGCGGGCGGCTGGGAACACTTCTCGGGATCTTCGAAGAGCCGGAAGAAGAGGTCGCACTGAGCCTGCTACCATCAATCGGTTCGGACTAAGCCGGGCTGCCAAAACCTATGCGCGACGCTACAAAAATTATTCGGTCCACGCTCAGTCGATCTGCCCCCGGCGAACCGCTGCACTCCGGCCCCGTCTTCGCCGCGCCGTACCATACGCCGGGCGATCCGGCCGACACGCCCTACACCTATGCCAGATCCCATAATCCGACATGGACATCGCTTGAGAAGGCGATCGGACAGATGGAGTCCGGGGAAGACTATCGGGCGAGCGCGCTGGTCTTTGCCTCCGGCATGGCGGCGTGCGCTGCCGTGTTTGGGGCGGTGCTGCGACCGGGAGATATCGTCGTTCTGCCCTCTAACGCCTACTACACCGTACGCGTCCTGATGCAGGAGTACTTCACCAAGATGGGCGTGGTGCTGCGCATGGCGCCCACCGCAGGCAACGCACAGGCAGAGCTGCTGGAGGGCGCGCATCTGCTGTGGCTGGAGTCGCCAAGCAATCCAGGCATGGAGATCTGCGACATCGCGATGCTGAGTGAGGCTGCCCATCGTGCAGGCGCGCTGGTCGCAGTGGACAACACGACGCCAACGCCGATGGGACAGCTCCCCTTGGCGCTGGGCGCGGATTTTTCTGTCGCGTCGGATACGAAAGCGATGACCGGGCACAGCGATCTTCTACTCGGCCATGTGGCAGTGCGCGATATGGAGCTGCGCGCGCAGATCGATCAATGGCGAACGTTGACAGGAGCGGCTTTGGGGCCGATGGAGGCGTGGCTGGCACTGCGTTCGATCGCTACGCTACCCTTGCGGCTCGAACGCTCCTGCGAGAACGCCCAGCGCATCGCGGAGTTCCTTGCCACCCGCAATGAGGTCGCCAGCGTGCTGTATCCCGGATTGCCTGATCATCCGGGGCATGCGATTGCCAAAAAGCAGATGCGCTACTTCGGGCCGGTGCTGAGTTTCATATTGAAAGACAAGTCAGCGGCCGAAACATTCCTTGCAAAGTCGAAACTGTTGACCGAAGCGACCAGCTTCGGCGGCGTGACGACAACTGCAGAACGCCGCGCCCGATGGGGCGGGGATGCGATCGCCGAAGGATTCATCCGCATGAGCGCCGGATGCGAGGCGATCGAAGACCTGATTGAGGATATCGCTCAAGCGCTGGACGCTGTCAGGTAATGTTGGATTCAGCAAAAGGCACCCAGGAATTCCCGCATACATGGAGCGTCGAGATCCTGAAAACGCGTCCGCTCATCGCACCCGCGCGGCAGTTCACCTACCCGCAGCAGATCGCCGGAGAAGAGGATGCCCTGGCCCGCGGCGCGCTGCAGTTGATGGTCCACCCCGCGAGCGGCGGGACATTTCTCGCAACATGCGCTCTCGGGTTTACCGATCCAGCGATGCCCACAGGCGTGTTTACCTGCCCCAATGCTGTACAGATGTGTGCCGTTGCAGGTGGCTATGCCTACGTCATTGACACGGCACAACCGGAGCGTTCCACGCATATCCCATTGAAGCCAGTGGTCGAGGTGCGACTTCTGGTAGAGCAGGGGCTGCTGCTCTTCGTCGGCTTTCATTCCGTCGTGGCGTGGGGACGCAACGGCCTGGCATGGGAGTCGGCGCGGCTGAGCTGGGAGGGAGTTCGCGTCATCAGCATCGATGGCGATGTGCTGCACGGCATGGGGTGGAATCTTTTGACAGATCGAGAGGTAGCCTTCTCCATCGATCTCCTCACCGGGCAGCATCAGGGTGGAGGCTTTGCTCAACCGCCGGGAAACCAAAAAAGCTAAGAGCGGCATCTCCCTGCTTCACCATGCGTGTCTGTTCGAGCGCACCAAAGCGCATAGCGAGCTTTCCCTTGCTGCTATGTTCGGCTATCACGAGGCCGTGCGGAGCGAGTATCGTCCTGCCGCGGCCGCTTCCGAGAAAGTTAAGCGTACCCTCGTATTCGTTCTCGGCCTCGTAGGGCGGATCGAGAAAGATGAGATCCACCGGCTGCGGCAGTTTGGCGACTCGTTGCAGCATGGCTCCGACGCCGCGGTCCTCGAGGGTGAAGCTCCGGCTAATCTTCAACGCGGAAAGATTCTGCCGGAGAGCAGCCAGCGCGGGCTCGGCATTTTCCGCAAACCACACGTGCTCTGCTCCGCGGCTCAGCGCTTCGATTCCAACTGCTCCCGTGCCGGCATAGAGATCGACGAAGCGGCAGCCCTCGAGCCGAGGCGCAAGGATATTGAAGAGGGTTTCACGGAGACGATCGCTTGTCGGACGGGTCTGCATGCCTCGCGGGGCGGATAGCTGACGGGAGCGGAAGGAACCAGCAATGACGCGCATCTTCATCATGGTAAGCTGCGGCGCTAAGCATAGTATGCCGCCGGCAATCTGAGCGGTGGGACGGTAGCGCATACAATGGTAGATATGCGTGGGTGGTCTTTTCCGATCGGCAGATTTCTCGGGGTGGATGTTCGCATCCATACCTTCTTCCTGCTCCTCCTTGGGTTATCGATCAGCTACGCCTCGGTAGCGGGATCAACGGGCCTGCGAGGGTTCGGGCTATGGGCCCTTTTGCTGCTCGCCGTTGTCGTGCGCGAAGTTGCGCGTGCTGTGGGCGCCGCGTGGTTTGGGCTCGACCTTCGCAGCGTGCTTCTGCTGCCTACTGGCGGCCTATTTAGCTACGGGACCTCGGAGGCAACGGAAAAATCAGAGACTCCCGAGATGCAGAAGCGTATGGCCGTGATCGGGCCGATTGCGAATATCGGGTTTGGCCTGCTGCTGGCTGCGATGACCCTCACGGTTGCGCCCGAGGTCAACCTTTTCGAAAGGCCCTGGATGTCGCCGTCTCACTTGCTTCGGGCCGCCGTGTGGGTGAATCTTCTCCTTGGAGCGGTGAATCTTCTGCCGGCCGCGCCGCTTGATGGCGGACGTGTCTTTCGCGGTGAGTTTGCCAAGACAAAGGGTGGAATCAAGAGTTCGCGCGCAGCAACCCGGCTGGGTCCCGCCATTGCCGTTGGACTGATGATCATCGGCTTTCTGATGCCGAATATGTGGCTGATTATGATCGGCGGATTTGTGCTGATTGGCGCGCACATGGAAGACCAAGGCCTGTTGCTGCAGACCGATGTAGACGCCGTACGGATGCGCGACGTGATGTTAACCCAGTTCAGCATGCTCTCCGCCTCGGACACACTCGAGGACGCGCTACAGCGGTCAGTGCATACGCTTCAGGACGTGTTCCCCGTCGTCCGTGGAGCGAATCTGGTGGGTGCAGTCTCCCGACAGAGCATCGTGGAGGCGCTGCATGCCGATGGAAACGGCTACGTACAGGGTGTGATGACGCGCTCGTTCCAGACGGCGCAGCCCGACGATTCGCTGGTAAGGACGCTGCGCCGCATCATGGCAGGCAAAGGCGCTCAGATGGTTCCGGTGCTCGAGGGGGACCGCATCGTCGGAATTATTACGCCGCAGAATCTGGCCCACTCGATGGGGCTATTGAATCAGCGCCGCAAGATGCGGCCGCAGGAATAGATGTCCGGCGATCACGAAAAGAGTTCCGACAAGCCACTTGCACCGGGGCTGTACCTCGTAGCCACGCCAATCGGAAACCTCGAAGACATCAGCCTGCGAGCCCTGCGCGTCCTCCGCAGCGTGGACCGCATCGCCTGTGAGGACACGCGCCAGACACAGAAGTTGCTGAATCACTTTGAAATCCACACGCCAACCGTGAGCTACCACATGCACAACGAGGGCTCGCGCGCGGAGGAGCTTACGGCCGAACTGAAGCTCGGCGCTCGAATCGCTATTGTTAGCGACGCCGGCACACCCGGGATTGCCGACCCAGGCGGACAGATCGCCGACGCGGCCATCGCCGCCGGTATCGATGTCTTCCCTGTTCCCGGCGCGAATGCCGCAATCAGCGGCTTGATTGCGAGTGGCCTTCCCACGGAGCGATTCACCTTTCACGGCTTTCTTCCGGCCAAGGCGGGCCAGAGGAAGACCGCGCTCGAAGAACTCGTTCCGGGCGAGGTAACGCATGTTTTCTATGAAGCGCCGCACCGCATTCTGGACGCCCTCGCGGATGTTGAGGCGGTCTTCGGGACTTCGCAACACGTGGTCGTCGCACGCGAGTTGACCAAGCTGCATGAAGAGTTTCTACGAGGTACAGCGGGCGTAGTGCGCGCACAACTTGCGGCCCGGGCTAGCGTCCGCGGAGAGATCGTCCTAATGCTAGCGCCGTCTCAGGCAGAAAGTTCTTCCGAAAAGAGAGCGAGCCTTGCCGTTGAGGTTGCGGCTCTGATGAAGTCAGATGGAATCGGCGAGATGGACGCGCTGAAACGTGTTGCCCGGGAGCGAGGCATAGGCAAAAGCGAGGCTTATCGTGAGTTGCAGCGCGAACAGAATCGGCTGCGCTGAGCGGCGCCTACCTGCTTGTCATTACCTGATGCAAATCTCAGTTATTCCGGGTCCCTCGGCTACTCCCGTCCTTGAACCCGGTCGTAGTTGTACACATTGCTGGTCGTCCCGAGAGCCTGGTTGTACAGGCTGGTAGCGCCGATCGCTTCATTCAGCTCTTCGGTAAATTCATGAATCGCGCGTAGATGGTCGGCCGTAGCGGGAATCTCCAACTTGCTCGTTTTGAGGAACTTCTGATAGCCGCGATCCAGCAGGCGGGCGATCTCCCCGTTCAGCAGCCACCCGGGCCGGGCCAGTATCTCGACCGTGCCGTTCGGAGCGGCGGCAATCTCCGCCGCACAGCCGTATTTCCTTACCTGAACAGCGTTTGGAGTGCGCTTTGCACCGTCTTGTGCGGGCGCAACATCGAATCTTTGGCCGCCAAGCAGTGCGACAACGTCATTGAAGGTATGCGGTGGGGTCTTTTTTGCCATAAGTGTCATACGCTAAACTTGATTAACTGTCGCATATTCGCCGATGTCCTTCAATCGGAATGGCCGTGAATACACTAACGAAGACGGAAGTTACATGATTACCACTGTCAAACCGCTCGGAACCAACATCCTCGAACGTATCGGACACACGCCGCTTGTACGCCTGGAGGCGCTGACTGCTCATCTGCCCGGAGTCCAGATTCTGGGCAAGGCAGAATGGACGAATCCCGGCGGATCGGTAAAAGACCGCGCGGCCTCGTCCATTGTGACCGACGCGCAACGCCGCGGGCTGATCGATAGCCGCCGGGGCCTTCTGGATGCGACCAGCGGAAACACCGGCATCGCCTATGCCATGCTGGGCGCGGCAATGGGCTTCCCTGTAACGTTGTGCATGCCCTCAAACGTGTCGGAGGCGCGCAAGCGATACCTCAAAGCCTACGGTGCGGAGATCGTGTGGACGAACCCGGCAGATGGGTCGGATGGAGCGATTCGGAAAGCGCGGGAGATGATTGCCGCAGAGCCAGAGCGTTTCTTCTATGCCGACCAGTATTCGAATGATGAAAACTGGCGCGCCCACTACCGGACCACCGGCAACGAAATCTGGGAGCAGACCGAGGGGCAGGTAACGCACTTTGTCGCAGCCCTGGGTACTACGGGAACGTTTATGGGGACTACGCGTCGCTTGAAGGAACTGAACCCAAAAATCCAGTGCATCTCCATGCAACCGGACTCGCCGTTCAATGGGCTCGAAGGGTTGAAGCACATGGCGACAGCGATCGTGCCGAAGATCTACGACCCTGACCTCGCAGACCGGAATATCGAGATGGCGACCGAGCGCGCCTACGCCATGGCCAAACATCTGGGACGCAACCTCGGTGTGTTGGTTGGCGTTTCTGCCGCCGCCGCCACCGCCGCCGCGCTGCAGGTAGCCGAAGAAGAGGCAGCCCGGGGACGCGAGGCCGTAATTGTCACCATCCTGTGCGACGGCGCCGACAAGTACATGAATGAGCGGTTCTGGACTGAGGAGTAACAGATGCTTCGCATTGAATATGCCGACTATGAAGCATTACGCGCGCACGGCGAAGAGACCTACCCGAACGAGTGCTGCGGCGTGCTGCTCGGCAAGAACATCGCAGGCGAAGGCGATAGCGCCGCGGCCATAAATCATGTCCGCCAGATCGTCCGCGCCGGCAACACGCGCACCGACTCCGCGCATAACCGGTACAACATCGCTCCGCAGGAGCTGGTCAAAATCCAACGGCAGGCCCGCGGCTTAGGATTGGACATCGTCGGCTTTTATCACTCGCACCCGGACCATCCCGCGCAGTGGTCGACGACCGACTTCGCCGAAGCCCACTGGCTGGGCTGTTCCTACATCATCACCAGCATCGAACAGGGCAAAGCGGCCACGACGAACTCTTTTTTGTTGACAGGAACAGGCGAGGACGACAAGAAGTTTGAGGACGAACCGATTCAGATCGATATTCCTGCTAACCTCGCCGCCGCCGAGGCGCATAACCAGAAAGGCAGTGCATGAAGATCCACATCCCCACGCCGTTGCGCGGTTACACCAGCGGACTTGAGACCGTGAGCATTCCAGGCGAGACCGTCGACTCGGTCTTCCAGCAGCTCACCATCACCTATCCCGAGCTGAAACCTCACCTGTTCACCCCGGAAGGCAAGCTGCGGTCCTTCGTCAATGTTTACCTGAACGATGACGACATCCGTTACCTTGAAGGCAAACAAGAGACCGCCGTCAAAGATACCGACGAGCTGACCATCATTCCCTCCATCGCGGGCGGAATGAATTTGTAACCGAGTGCTAATTATGCAGTAGCCACTATGTTTGGTGGACCGAAGGACAACGACAATGCCAACCGCAGTTGAAGAGATCACACTCCCGAAGCTTTCCAACGAAGAGATTGCACGCTACTCCCGGCACCTGATCCTGCCGGAGGTCGGCATGGAGGGCCAGCAAAAGCTGAAAGCCGCGAAGGTCCTGTGCGTCGGCACCGGCGGTTTAGGCGCTCCGCTCGCGATGTACCTGGCGGCGGCTGGAGTCGGCACAATCGGCCTCGTCGACTTCGACACCGTCGATGCCAGCAATCTGCAACGCCAGATCATCCATTCCACAGCGACCGTCGGCAAACTCAAGGTCGACTCCGCCGAGATCATGCTTAAGGGCCTGAATCCATTTCTGAACGTGGTGAAGCACAACACCATGCTCACCAGCGCCAACGCGATGGAGATCCTCAAGGATTACGATGTCATCGCCGACGGCACCGACAACTTCCAGACGCGCTACCTCGTCAACGACGCCT
Organism: Edaphobacter sp.; assembly: GCA_035567955.1. Lineage (GTDB taxonomy): Bacteria > Acidobacteriota > Terriglobia > Terriglobales > Acidobacteriaceae > Edaphobacter. The sequence continues at coordinate 2,372 of DATMPD010000087.1, read as the reverse complement.
GCGTCCTCCTCAACAAGCCGAACGCCTACGGATCCATCTTTCGTTTTGAGGGTCAGGCCAGTGTCTTCGGCACTAAAGAAGGCCCGTGCTACCGCTGCCTGTATCCCGAGCCGCCACCGCCCGGGCTGGTTCCCTCCTGCGCTGAGGGCGGCGTGCTTGGCATCCTGCCCGGACTCGTCGGAGTGATCCAGGCCACTGAAACCATCAAGCTGATCCTTGGCATCGGCGAACCGCTGATCGGCCGCCTACTGCTGGTCGACGCGCTCGGTATGAGCTTCCGCACACTGAAGCTGCGCAAAAACCCCGACTGCCCTGTCTGCGGCCCCAACCCGACTGTCACAGAACTGATCGACTACGACCAGTTCTGCGGTATTGCGCCGCCGAGCCAGGTCGGCCCACTCGAAGTCGCTCGAGACAAGGCAGTCGCCGAGCATCCTATCGTCGACGGCATTCCTCAGATCACGGTACAGGAACTGAAGCGCAAGCTGGACGCGAAGGAAGACGTCTTTGTGCTCGATGTCCGCGAGCCGCATGAATACCCCATCGCGAACCTCGGCGCGCCGCTCATCCCGGTAGGCTCGATCGAGGCCCGTGTCGGCGAACTAGCCGCTCAGAAGAACCGCGAGGTAGTCGTCCATTGCCGCTCTGGCGCTAGAAGCCAGAAGGCTGCACTCGTGCTCAAGCAGGCTGGATTTACCAACGTCTCGAATCTGGCAGGCGGCATCCTCGCATGGGCCGACAAGATCGACCCATCAATGCCGAAGTACTAAATTCAAAAAGGAAAAGGAAAGCGGCGAGCCAAACCGGTTCGCCTCTTTTTCGTGCGCAACTGTCAAGACTATCGTTTGACGCGCGGAGTCTTCAGTGCGGGACGCAGCACCTCGAGCGTCCCGTCGACCACGGGAGGCGTGAGCCCCAGAATCTCCGCGATGAACGGATAAATATTCACGTTCTCAAAGGGCTTCAACTGAATGCCGGGACGAACATCCGGCCCCGCGGCAAAGAAGATCGCTTTCATCTCCGGCATCGTGCGCGGATTGAAGCCGTGCGCCCCGCGGTATTTGTTCGCAGCTTCGGCTTCCGTAGCCGATGCGCTCGCACGCAATAAGAAGGGTCCGGACGGGACGATGACCGGGTCGCCCTCGCGTGGGTTCTGATCGAAGTGCAGGTAAGCAGGCACATCAGCCCGCCGATAGACTTTGAACCGCGGGTCGGGATGGGCTAGAAACTCCTCATAGGTCTCCTGCACATCGGCTTCCGGCTTCGGATAGAGCAATGCCCCCTCAGTGTGAAAATCGCTGAGGTCGGCAGAATCCGAAAGCGTCACAAGACCACCCTGCACCGCGACCATACCGTGGTCCGCGACAACAACAAAATCGACAGGGAGATGCAGCGGAGCAATCTTCGCCACCAGATCTCCGACCATCGCGTCCACATGATGAACGGCCGCCCTCACCTCGTCCGAGGCCGGCCCATACATATGCCCAGCATGGTCGACATTGGAATAGTAAAGAGTAATGAAATGCGGACGGAGCTCAGGCGGCAGCTTCAGCCACGCAACGATCTGATCCACACGCTTTTCATCGTCGAGCTTTTCGTCGAAGTGCAGGTAATACGAGGGCCGTTTGCCCTGGATTTCGGCCTCAGAGCCAGGCCAGAAGAGGCATGCTGACCGCATTCCCTGCTGCTCTGCCAATACCCAAAGAGGCGTTCCGCTGTACCAGCTGCCATCACTATTAGACTCCGTCTTCGAGTAAACATACGTCTGTTCGCGCTCGGGGTCCCAGAAGCTATTCGCGACGATGCCGTGGTGCTCAGGATATAGTCCGGTGATGATGCTGATGTGATTCGGAAAGGTAAGCGACGGATAAACAGGCAACATGCCCTCAGGAGCGCTTGCACCTTTTATTTCCAGTTGCAAAAGGTGGGGCGCACCGTATCGCCGCGCATAGTCGTAGCGAAAACCATCCAGCGAAACGAGGATGACATAGTGTTTCGCCTGCTGGGCCGCGGAGTTCGGTGAATTCGGCACGACGATAACGTGCGTCGGATCCTGCGAGTAAGCAAAACCTGCGGACAGAACAACGACCAATAGGAATCGAATAACAGCAAACGAGTACCGCATCTGCATTCCGCTTATTCCGCCTTATCTTCTATTTCCAGCATCTGCAGACACAACGGCCGCTCCAGCATGCAGTCCATCTTGGCAACCGAAGCCAGCGCACGCTCAATGGTCGAGGTCAAACATGGCTCCGTCGTTACGACAAACGGCAGCCGGTGCTTCGGATAACCTCGCCGCTGCAATAGCGAGTCAATATTGGCTCCCACCTTCGACAGCGCACCAGAGATGGCAAAGACGATCCCCGGCTTAT
>DATMPD010000086.1:0-4114 GCA_035567955.1 Edaphobacter sp. | reverse complement strand
AACGACGACTACACCGACATCAAGATGGAAGGCGCTCACGCCGCGGCTCCCGTATGGGCGGAGTTCATGAAGCGCGCAATCCTGCTTCCCCAGTACTCCGACGTCAAGCCCTTCACCCCACCCGAGGGCGTAACCACCGTCCGCATCGACAAGACTTCGAACCTCCTGGTTGATTCCACGTGCCCCAGCGACAGCTTTTATGCCGCGTTCCTCGATGGCACCGCGCCTGTCAACACCTGCAGCCAGATGGGGGAGAACCCGCAGAACTTCATCCAGAAGATCTTCGGCGTAGGCGGCAACAAACCCTCGACCCCCGAAACTACACAGCCACAACCCGCAGCTGGCGCCCCAATCGTTCGTCAGGCTCCCAACACCCCGCCGGACGGAAACGCTCCCGACACGACGCAACAGCCCGAGCAAAAAAAGAAGAAGAACATCTTCCAGAAGATCTTCGGCGGTGGAAAAGATAAAGACAAACAGGACAAGCAACAGCAGGACAAACAACAACCTGCGCAGCCAGTCCAACCCCCGCCGCAATAACCGTTCGCAGCACCGTTCAACGCCCAATCGCTCCCCGTCTGACAACCTGCGCTCTTCCAACTGGAGCCGCGCCGTCTCCGGCCCACGGCTGACACGAAGGACACCAATACGTAGACCGAGCCTGCACGCCCTGCTTCCGCATCATCACCGCCGTGCCACAACGACGACACTCCTGCCCCTGCCGCCGATACACCCACAGCCTTTCCTCACGATCCATCGCATGCGTTGTCCTGCGATTGCCAGAGTAGGTCACAATTCCGTCGGCTTTGCCATCCACGACGTTCGACTTCATGTACCGCTGCGCCACATCCACCATGGCCTCCATCTCCCGCGGCGTAATAGTCTTCAATGCGCGAAACGGATTCACACCCGCTGCAAACAGAACCTCACTCTTATAAACATTCCCCAACCCCGCCAGCACCCGCTGATTCAGCAGTACGACCGCAATCTCCGCATCAGGATTTTCTCGTCCATACGCAGCCATGCGGGCCACGCCGCCTTCGACCGTAAAGTTTTCCGACAAGATATCCGGCCCGAGCTTCGGCACCTGGCTGTTCCTCTCCAAAGACCGTGCGGTGTGAAACTCAGCCACCGGAATATTGAAGCCCACAGCCTCCCAATCGGCCGTTCGAATCTCTACTCGCATTCGTGCACGCCCCATCTGCCAGCGTTCGCCGGTGCGATAGAGATGCCAGCTTCCGCTCATCAACATATGGGTCACGAGAATCAAATCGCCGGAGAAATAGATCAGGCACCACTTCCCTCTCGACTCGACCTTCTCCACTATCCGCCCCACCAGCGGCGTGTCGTCATTCACGCGAGCAAGCTTCGCCAGCCCCGTCCCAAACCCGGTCACAACCTTGCCACCGATCGCCCTCTGCAGGGCCCAGGCAGCGCGATAGATTGTGTCGCCCTCAGGCATTCGCGTTTACTCCGCGCGTTTGTCCCGGTAGGGGTGGCAGGTTCCTTCGCACATTAAATCCCATCGCTCCGGCCGCAAATCCTGCGTCGAGCAACGGTCGAGCCATCGCACTCTCCGCTACCGCAACTCCGTTTACCGTTGAAATCAACATCCCCGCCCGATCTGCATCATCTTCTCCGCGCTCTCCCTGGACCCGCCTGACAAGGAACTCCGCGAGACTCCGCGTGACCTGCGACCGCTGTGGCTGCTCCTCCGGCAGAAACACCTGCAGATTCGGATTGCCTCGCCGCAGATAAGCCACCAGCGCGCCGTCGCACAAAATTACCCTGGCGCCTACACTCCGCGTCAGCGACGAACCAGCATCCGGCGCCGCAGGCCAGCGCATCAGCGCCCCGTAAGGATTCGCCGGATCAGTCGCTGCCAACTGCAGCATCTCCACGCGATCAGGATCCTGCTGCACACGCAGCGAACGCAGCAGATCGACCGCCGCGGGCATCGCAAACTGCGTCGCGCCAAGATCAGCGGCAAAGTACCCTCTTCGAATCTTCCCGCTCTCCTCCAGCGCCTTCATGACGTCATAGATCGCGGAGAAACCTCCGGGCAGATTCTCCGCATGCGCCGTCTCGCGGAATACCACGCCATAGCGCGTCAATAACTGCTGTGCGATCGCATGACTCCACTCGGTTGGGGAGCGGTCCGTAGCAAACGCCGCAGCATTCAGCGCCCAGCGTCCCTGTGCTGTCGGCGGAGTGGTGCGCCGCGAACGAAAGACCGCCTGCTGATTCACTCTCCGTGCCGGTTTGCGCGAACTGCTGGGAGGCCGCTCACAATAAGCCCGCAACGCCGCCATGCCATCGTTGGTTAACAAGCCTTTCCACACCAGACTCCAAAGCGCGTTCAGCGTCTCTCCCGGATACCCGCCGCCAACCCCATCATGCAAATCCTGAAAGAACGACGCCCCATGCAGCTTCAGGTACTCAAGAATCTCCGTCTCCTTGCTCACATCCGCCACGGAAACAGGGATGAAGTTCCCCTCGTCCTCCCGAAGAATTCTCTCTGCCGGCTGCGATGGAGCAATCGGCCAAAGAGCAGATACCTTCTCCGCGAGGTAGAGCCCGATCCTCCCATCCCGCTCGCCAATCGGATCGCGCCCCACCCACACTACCTCCCCCGCCGCAATCAAGGTGTCCAGATCGGTCCGCTTATAGCCCATGAGGCGAGCCGGCAGAATCTCCGTCTCCAGAATCGATGCCGGCAGTGGAGCCCCTTGCAGATTCTCAATCACATCCAGCAATGCATCCAGTCCCCGCCGCGGCTGCACTACGCCCTGCCAACGCGTAAACAGCCTCGCCAGCGTTCGCTGTTCAACCGGCTCGACCTCCTTCCGGAGCCGCGCCAGCGACCTCCTCCGAATCGCCCGCAGTACCTCGTTGTCGCACCACTCGCGGTGAATCCCGCCCGGTCGAAAACCACCCTCCACCACCCTGCCACTCTGCACGAGGCTTTGTAGCACAGATTCCACGCTCTCCCCAGGCAGATCGAATCGCATCGCCGCTTCCTGCGTCGTGAACGGTCCATGGGTTCGTGCGAATCTCCGGATCAGATCCGTAAGCGCATGCGGAGCCTCCTGCAAGAAAGCCGATGGCAGTCCCGGCGGCAGCGGGACGCCGAGCGCATCCCGGTAGCGAGCCGCATCCTCCACCGCAATCAACCGCTTCTCCCCGGCAACCTGAATCTCCAGCACCCTTCGCGCGCGCATCAGGTTCCCAACTTTATCCGCAACCTCTTCGCTGACACATCGCGCCCGCAGCTCCGTCCGCGTCAGATCGCCCAACCGCAGCAAAAGATCATGCACCCCATCCATATTCCGCGCACGATACGTCTCAGCCACGCATTGCAGCTGCTCCTCTGTCTCTTCAATCGCGTTGATGTCCAACAGCTCGCGAAGGTCCGCATCCCCCATCAGCTCCCGCAGCTGATCCTGATCGATCGACAACGCCTGTGCGCGGCGCTCCGCCAGCGGAGCATCGCCATCGTAGATGTAATTTGCCACATAGCTGAACAACAGCGCCGAAGCAAAGGGCGAAGGCGTCCTTGAGTCGACCGTATGCACCCGCAGGGAACGATTCCCGATACTCCGCAGCGTCTCCATCAGGGCCGGCATATCGAACACATCACGCAGGCACTCCCGGTAAGCCTCCAACACGATGGGAAACGAAGCATACCGGCTTGCCACACTCAGCAGATCGTACGCCCGCTTTCTCTGCTGCCACAGCGGGGTTCGACCATCCGCTCTTCTTCGCGGCAGCAGCAACGCCCGCGCGGCGCTCTCGCGAAACTTCGCCGCAAATAACGCAGTCGATCCCAACTGCCGCAGTACCAACTCGGCTGCCTCCTCCGGCTCCAGAACTATCGGATCGATCGCAGGGGCCTCTTCGGTCTCCGGAAAACGCAGGACAAAGCCATCCTCCGACCACATCGTCTCCACTTCCTGTCCATTCACCGCGCGCAGCTTCGCCGTAGCCGCCATGGCCCACGGGGCATGAACCCTGCTTCCAAACGGTGTCAAAACACAAACACGCCAGTCCCCTAACTCATCTCTCACTCGTTCGATCACCAAATTCCGGTCGTCCGGAACGACAACGGTAGCCA
>DATMPD010000085.1:0-4916 GCA_035567955.1 Edaphobacter sp. | reverse complement strand
ACGACACAGCCACCGTCGCAGACGAATCCTACCGCTCCAGCACCGCCGCAGGCTGTGCAGAACGACACGACGGGACAGGCTGGATTGCCGCAGGCTCCTGCTCCGAAAATGACCGAGCCTTTGTATCTGCGGGACACGTCGGTGGATTACTCGAAGCCGAAGAGCCATCTCTGGAATCCGATTGCGCCGTACACGGCGACGAATGTTCCTCGGCCGCTGCTGACCAATACGGACCGGTTGAAGTCGCTGCTGCAGAACGGCAAGATTTATCTGAGTCTGGCGGACGCAGTGGAGCTTGGGCTGGAGAATAACTACGACATTGCGATTGCGCGAATCAACCTGGACATTGCGGACACGGACATCCTGCGCGCGAAGGCGGGGTCGACTCTTCGCGGCGTCTCGACCGGCCTGGTGCAGAATACGCTGGGTGGAACGACATTGACGATTCAAGGCGGCGGCGGCCCGGGCGCGACCTCGGCGGGAACCGGTGGCGGCGGCGCGGGCGTGGGCGGAATCGTGCTGAGTACGAATGGCGGCGGACCTTTTCCTGAGCCTCGCGACCCGGTGCTGTCAGGAGCGATATCGTACGAGCAGCTGACCCAGCCACAGTTGAATACGCTGTTCAGCGGCGGCAAATCGGTATTGAACACAAACACCGGGACGTACAACTTCACGTACAGCCAGGGCTTTGTGACGGGCACGCTATTGACGACGGGCTTCAATAACACGCGGGTGACGACCAACAATCCGTTCAGCAACTACAGCCCGTCGATCACAACGAACTTTCGCGCGACGGCAACCCAGCACCTGTTGCAAGGGTTTGGCCCGTGGGTGAATACGCGGTTTGTCCTCCAGGCGAAGAACGACCGGCGGATTACCGACTCATCGTTTCGGCAGCAGGTGCTCTACACGGTGAACCAGGTGGAGAAGATCTACTGGGCGCTGGTGAGTGCTTATGAAGACGAGCAGTCAAAGGAACGTGCACTGGCGCAGTCGACGCAGTTGACCGCAGACAACCGGAAGCAACTTGAGATCGGGACGCTGGCGCCGCTGGACGTGGTGAACTCCGATAGCGCGGTGGCGACCGACAAGCAGGCGCTGGTGGCTGCGCAGGTGAACCTGGAGTACCAGCAACTGATCATGAAACAGGCGATCGCGCGGAACCTGAACGATCCGCAGCTCTCGGCGGCGCCGGTCATTCCTACGGATCGCGTGGGCCTGGAGAGGATACCGGAGGAGGACCTGTCGCCGGAAGACCTGGTGAAACAGGCCTACGTGAACAATCCGCAGATCGAGCAGGCGGTCCTGAACATGAAGAACAACGAGATTACGATCAAGGCATTCAAGAACGGTTTGCTGCCGGTGGTGGATGCGTATGCCTTTTATGGCGCAAACGCGCTGGCCGGAGCGCAGAACCCGGATGGCATCAATTTCAGTACCGGACAACCTTATCCAGCCGGAACCTTTCCGCCGGTCGGCTACAGCACGGCCTTCGGCAATCTCTTCAACGGGAGCGCTCCGGACAAGGGGGTAGGGGTGAACATCAACATTACGCTGCGTAACCGTACAGCGCAGGCCGACCAGGCGCGTTCGCAGATGGAGTACCTGCAGTCGCAGATGCGGTTGCAGCAGCTTTACGCGCAGATACGCATTCAGGTGGTCAACCAGCAGTTTGCTATCACGAGCGACCGGGCCCGTGTCGTTGCGGCGCAGGCTGCTCGGGATTATGCGGCGCAGAGCCTGGACGCGGAAGAGAAGAAGTACAAGCTGGGAGCTTCGACGACGACGAACGTGTTGCAGCAGGGAAGAAATCTCGCGACTGCGGACGACAACCTGATCTCGGCCACGGCGGCGTATGCGAATGACAGAGCATCGCTGTGGCAGCTTCTGTCGGACACGCTGGAGCGATACGGGATCAGCATCGTCAACGCGGCGACCGGAGCGAGCGGACAGACTCCGGTGATTCCGGGGTTGACGTCGCCGAAGCCGCCAGAGGCTCCGAAGCCGATTTCGGTGACTCCGAATCCTCCGCCTCCGCAGTAGGACTGACGGGCTTCTCGAGAGACGGTTAGAACACATGCAGAAAATAAATAGCCGGTTCCGTGAGGAGCCGGCTATTTGCGTTCGGTGACGGGTTGGAAGGACAATCAGTGAAATATCGCTGGGAGCCTGCGAGTTCCGGCTTCGACGAGGAAGGCCAGGATGCCGGTTGCAAGGAGCAGCCATGAGGTGGGCTCGGGTACGGCGCTGGGTGTGGGAGTGAGTATGAAGCTGTCGATGGCGAAGGGAGTGATGTCGACGGGGTCGTTGGGATCGAAGACGTCGACGTGATAGGTGCCGTTGTTGTAGACGTGGGCGAGGCTGGTTCCTATAGGACTGGTCAGGGTGAGAAGATCGCCCAATGCGTCGACGTGGGTGGCGGTGGGGTTGGTGAAGACGAGGTTGTCATAGGCGATGGTGGAGTTCGCCCCGACGGGGACAACACCGGTGAAGGTGTAGCCCTGGCCTGCGCCGGTGATGCTAGTGAGATCGATTGCGGGATTGGAGGGGTTGGCCAGGTCGAGCGTGCCGTTGAGAGTGCCGCTTACGACGAAGGTTGTGCCGGGAGTGGTGCTGGTTGGGCCGGTGCTGATGGTGAAGGTGTAGGAGTCGGCATGGGCGGCCAACGCGGATGCGGCGAGGAGGGCTGATGCGGTTAGAGCAAGGGTGCGGATGCGCATACTAGGAGCCTCGAGGAGGGGTTTATCGTGCGGACCTGCGTTTACAGAGATGCCCTGGCGGGAAGGAGAGATGTCTCTGGTTTGGGATCCTCAAATCGGGTGGGGTCATGGTTGGGTAACTGTGAAGCGGTCCTTTTTGAGACGACGCTTCTTTTGAACGATTTGGGCTGGGATGAGGGCAGTCAATTTGAACTAGACTGAAGGTCTATGAGCGAGGAACAGATAAGCAGCGTAGAGGGTGGGAGCAAGGAACCGGGTAGCGAACCTCTGAACTCTCTGGCCAAGGCGTCTTCGGCCTATTTGCGTTCTGCGATGCATCAGCCGGTGGATTGGCAGGAGTGGGGTGAGGCGGCATTCGCGAAGGCGAAGAGTGAAGACAAGCCGATCCTGCTGGATATTGGCGCGGTGTGGTGTCACTGGTGCCACGTGATGGATCGTGAGTCGTATGAGAGCGCGGAGACGGCGCAGATTATCAACGATCAATTTATTGCGGTGAAGGTGGATCGCGATGAGCGGCCGGATGTGGATACGCGGTATCAGGCGGCGGTCTCGGCGATCAGCGGACAAGGGGGCTGGCCGCTGACGGCGTTTCTTACGCCGGAGGGGAAGCCTTTTTTTGGAGGGACTTATTTTCCGCCGGGGGATCAGCATGGACGGCCGGGGTTTCAGCGTGTGCTGCTGACGATGGCGGAGGCATTTCAGAAGCGACGCGATGAGGTGAACGAGTCGGCCGGTAGCGTGATGGCGGCGATTGAGCATAACGAATCGTTCATGGGCAGGGCGGGGAATCCGGGGCCGGAGCTGGTGGCGAAGCTGGTGGATTCGGCGCTGAAGCAGTTCGATGCGCGGTCGGGAGGGTTTGGGTCGCAGCCGAAGTTTCCGCATTCGGGGGCGATTGATCTGCTGCTGGATGCGGCTTCGCGGGTGTCGGTGAATGGGACGGGTGTGGGTGAGGCGGCGAAAAATGCTGCGATGGTGACGCTGGCGAAGATGTCTAAGGGCGGGATCTATGACCATCTGGCGGGCGGGTTTCATCGCTACTCGGTGGATGATCGATGGGTGGTGCCGCACTTCGAGAAGATGGCGTACGACAACAGCGAGCTGCTGAAGAACTATGTGCATGCCTTCCAGACTTTTGTCGAGCCGGAGGCTGCGCGAGTGGCACGGGAGACGATCCGGTGGATGGATGAGTGGCTGAGTGATCGGGAGCGAGGTGGATTTTACGCCTCGCAGGATGCTGATTTTTCGCTGGACGATGACGGCGACTACTTTACGTGGACGTTGGACGAAGCTGCCGCGGTGCTGACGGCGGAGGAGATGGCGGTGGCGAGCGCGTACTATGACATCGGCGAGATCGGCGACATGCACCACAATCCGGCGAAGAACGTGCTGCATGTTCGGGGGACGCTGGAGGGTGTGGCGAAGGCGAACAAGATTTCGCTCGATGAGGCGAAGGAGCGGCTGGAGTCCGCAAAGACGAAGCTGTATGCGGCGCGGAAGAAGCGGCCTACTCCATATGTGGATAAGACGGTGTATGTGGGCTGGAATGGGATGTGCATCTCGGCTTATCTGGAGGCGGGGCGTGTGCTGGACTTGCCGGAGGTGCGGGCGTTTGCGCTGAAGTCTTTGGACCGCGTGCTTGGTGAGGCGAGGGAGTCGAAGACCGGACTGGCGCATGTGGTGGCGTACGGCGAGCAGGGCGGAGTGGAAGCGCAGGTTGCCGGCGTGCTGGACGACTACGTTTTCCTCGGCCATGCGGCGCTCGATGCCTGGGAGATGACCGGCGAGATGAAGTATTACGTTGCGGCCGAGTCGATTATGGAGAGTGCGCTGGAGCGATTTTATGATGCTACGGGGTGCGGCTTCTTCGATACGGAGAAAGCTGCGAAGGACGAGGTTCGGCTAGGGGCGTTGACGACGCGGCGGAAGCCGTTGCAGGACTCGCCTACGCCTGCGGGGAATCCTGTGGGGGCTGCTTTATTGCTGCGGCTGGAGGCTCTGAATGGACGCGAAGACTACGCGGTGAAGGCGCTGGAGACGCTGGAGACCTTTGCCGGTGTGGTGGAGCATTTTGGGTTATATGCGGCGAGCTATGGGCTGGCGCTGCAGCGGATGGTGCAGCGGGCGGTGCAGGTGTGCGTGATTGGCGATGATGCTGCGGCGCGGCGGTTGGAGGCGGTGGCTCTGGCGCGGTAT
>DATMPD010000084.1:0-4635 GCA_035567955.1 Edaphobacter sp. | reverse complement strand
GTTGTAGCGGATGATGGTGGCGTGCTTGGTCATGGTGTCGCCGAGCTCGCGCCAGAGCTTGAAGGGGTTCTCGGTGCCGGGGTTGTTGAGGAGGACCTGGTTGAACTCCTTCTGGCGCTGGAGCTCGGCGGCGTGGCCTCCGTCGCCTTCCTGCGCGGGGAGGGATTTGGCGTAGGCCATGGCCTGCGGGCCGGCGACGAAGCCTCCGTAGATGCAGGAGAGGAGGGAGTTGGCGCCGAGGCGGTTGGCTCCGTGGATGGAGTAATCGGCTTCTCCTGCAGCGAATACGCCGGGAATGTTCGTCTGCTGGTTGAAGTCTACCCAGAGGCCGCCCATGGTGTAGTGCATGCCGGGGAAGATCTTCATGGGGACCTTGCGGGGGTCGTCGCCGACAAACTTTTCGTAGATTTCGAGGATACCTTCGAGCTTATGCTGGGCCGCGGGCGGAAGGTGGGAGACGTCGAGGTAGACCATGGGCTGGCCGTCGATGCCCATGTTGTGCTCGTAGACGACCTTGAAGATGGCGCGGGTGGCGACGTCGCGGGGGACGAGGTTGCCGTACTTGGGGTACCACTCTTCGAGGAAGTACCAGCGGTCGGCTTCGGGGATTGATTGCGCGGCGCGCTTGTCGTTCTTGTCTTTGGGGACCCAGACGCGGCCGCCTTCGCCGCGGGCGGATTCGGACATGAGGCGGAGTTTGTCTTCGCCGGGGATGGCGGTGGGGTGAACCTGGATGAACTCGCCGTTCGCGTAGTAGGCGCCCTGCTGGTAAAGTGCTGATTGAGCTGATCCGGTGCAAACTACTGAATTTGTGGATTTTCCGAAGATGGCTCCGTTGCCGCCGGTGCAGACGATGATCGCGTCGGCGGGGAAGGTGCGGGTGTCCATGGAGCGGAGATCCATGGCGGTGATGCCGCGGCAGGCGCCTTTGGAGTCGAGGACGGCGGAGAGAAACTCCCAGCCCTCGTATTTGGTGACTTTGCCTTCGGCTTCGTATCTCCGGACTTGTTCGTCGAGTGCGTATAAGAGTTGCTGGCCGGTGGTGGCTCCGGCGAATGCAGTGCGGTGGTAGAGGGTTCCTCCGAAGCGGCGGAAGTCGAGCAGGCCTTCGGGGGTGCGGTTGAAGGGGACGCCCATGCGATCGAGCAGGTCGATGATGGCTGGGCCCTGAGCAGTCATGTTTTTGACGGGGGTCTGGTTGGCGAGGAAGTCGCCGCCGTAGATGGTGTCGTCGAAGTGCTTGAAGACGTCGTCGCCCTCGCCCTTGAGGTTCTTGGCGGCGTTGATGCCTCCCTGGGCGCAGACGGAGTGCGAGCGCTTGACCGGGACGATGGAGAAGAGGTCGACCTTGCCGCCGGCTTCGGCGATCTTGATGACGGCGGCTAGGCCGGCGAGGCCTCCGCCTACTACGATGATTCTGGGGGTTGCTGCTGCCATCTGGACGTTTCCTATCTTGGAGTCACTACTTGTGATTGATGGAAAGAATCAATAGCGCCGCAAATCCGAGAGCGAAACCAGCAGAAGCGATCTGGAGAGCGGTGATTTTCGTTCGAATGGTTCCGGGAGGAATAGACTTTCGAATTTTGGTTAAGGTCCCCGCACTCCAGAAAAAATTCGTGCGGATCCGCTGAAGACCCATCGTTTCCGCCTGTTCGTTGAATGTGCGTAGGGCAGCCCAATCGAGTACAAGCGAGATAGCCAGCAGTAACAATGGTCCGCAGCCAAAAATCACCTTGGAAGAGTGCATCATCGGACCTCGCCCGGCTGCTGCGGGTTCGTTGAGTTTGGCGGCGGTGTTGAGGGTGCCGGAAGAGTGATTCCGGCGGGTTGGTCGGGCATGACGTCTTCGGGGGCGTTCGGGTATTTGTAGACGACGGCCCAGATGCTGATGAGGCCCATGAGGCAGAGGGCTGCTCCGCCGAGGCCGCAGACCCAGCCGAATTTCTTGCGGGCCTTGTCGCCGGGGGTGATGCCCCACTTGGCGGCGAAGAGCCAGATGCCGTAGGCGAAGTGCCAGGTGGTGGCGATCATGGCGATGACGTAGATGGCGAGCATCCATGGGTTGGAGAGTTCGACCTGGACTTTGTGGAAGGCAGCGCCGGGGTGCTCGGGGAGCGAGACGCCGCTGAAGCGCTGTCGCCAGACGTGCTGCACGATGTAGAGCAGCGCGATGATGCCGGTGACGCGCTGGGAGAGGTACATCCAGTTGGAGGCCCAGGGGTACACGTTCACATTGACGCGGCCGCGGAAGACGATGAAGAGGCCGTAGAGGGCGTGGTAGGCGAGTGGGATAAAGATGAAGGTCCACTCGAGCACGCGGACCAGGGGCAGGGAGTTGAGGAACTTGACCTGTTGGGCGTAGGCGAGAGGGCCGTTGACGGTCTCGTAGTTGGAGACGATGTGCTCGACGAGGAAGGCGCCGATGGGGACGATGCCTGTCAAAGAGTGGAGTTTGTGCCAGAAGAAGGAGTGGCCCTGGCCGGCTCGGAGGGGCTGGACTCCTCGAAGGGGCGGCGCGGCAGGAGGTGCTGGCGGGGCGGCGGTGGCCATGGGGACTCCTTCAAATCATGATGAATGCACTGTGTGGAAGGAAAAGTGCAGCAGAAAGATTATTCCGCTGCCGTCTGACCAGCGTCAAGAAAAGTGAGGCGGTTTGTGCGGTTATCGTAAGGTTTGTGCGATTAAGTGCAAATTCGAAGTAGCCGCATGATGAGAAGCGTTACCAAGAGCGATGTACTAGTCGCGCTTTTCCGAGAAGCTTTCGGACGCTGGCGTAAGGTGACGGTCTTGTCTCTCGGCGAAAAACAGCATTAACCAGCAAACTACTCCGATTGCGCCAAAGGGAATCAGAAAGAAAACTGCGTCTGCGCCATCGCCGCCGCTATACTTCCCAGGATGCGTGCGGGAATCGTGAAGAATCTGAAACCCCAACACGAGCCACAGAACTGATACGACTACGGCGAGCCCAGTCGCCCACCAGCGCCTGAATATCCTAAAAATCGAGAATCCAAGAATGACAGCTGCGATTAACAGACCGCAGATCAGACTATAGGGCCGAGTTTGAGCTTTGGGGAGAAGTAATCCAAGAATCAATTCAACTATGAGGATACCTTCGGTAATTACTAGAGGCACCAATGCACCTACTTTAAGCATGTGATGTCCTTCCTCATTGCACACACACTATCACTGACTTGCGCTATCTCAAATCGTAATTATTTGCACTGCCAAAGTCTGCATCGCTCGGCCGCGGTGGCTGAAGGTGAGTTTGGTTTTGATGTCGAGTTCGGCCATGGTCTTTTTTTGCTCAGGGAGGTAGAAGAGTGGGTCGTAGCCGAAGCCCTGGATGCCGCGTGGGGTGGTGAGGATCTCGCCTTCGACTGCGCCGTGACCCACGGCGAGGATTTTGCCGTCGCGCGCGGCGGCGAGGACGCAGTGGTAGCGGGCGCTGCGCTCGGTGAGAGGAACGCCAGTAAGGAGGTGGAGGAGGTAGAGGTTGTTGCGCTGGTCTGTTGAGAGCGGCTGCGCGGAGAGTGGTTCGGTTGGGTGGAAGTTGTGGTCGTCGGCGAAGCGGGCGGAGCGGACGCCGGGCGCTCCGTGGAGAGCGTCTACTTCGAGGCCGGAGTCGTCGGCGATGACGATCTGGCCCGGGGCGTGGCGGGAGTAGTAGATGGCTTTGAGGCGGGCGTTGCCTTCGAAGGTGGGTTCGTCTTCGGATGGCGCGGGGATTTTCTCTATGCCGGGGAGCGGGGTTAGGGTGATGTGCTGCGATGCTGTGGCAGCGAAGTCGCGGAGCTTGCCGGGGTTGGAGGTTGCGATGAGGAGCTGTGAGCTGTGGGCTGTGAACATTGAGTTAAGGCTACACGCTGAAGGGACAGCACTGGGTGGGAAAGGAGAGCGATTCGCGCTCCGCGCGAATGCCCACTCATGCGATGAGACAGCATGAATGGGGCACCCGGTTCTGTTTCGCCGGAAACGTTCTGATTATTTTGTGATGCGGAGACGGACGAAGGCGACGACTCCCCAGGGATGGTGGCCGTAGACGGAGTTGAGGATGTCCGGCGTGACATAGGTTGTGAACTGTGCGCCGGGGGCGACGAGCATGTGCGGGAGGATGCGGAAGTCGCGGTCGTAGCCGAAGGTGTAGGCGGCTACGTGGCCGATGGGTGTTTCGGTGAAGTTGGGTGGGAGGGCGGAGCCGGGTGGGAGAAGGAGTTCGTTGGAGCGGCCGGCGTTTTCGATGCGGGTCCAGACGTAGTTGCGGGTGCGGAACTCGAGAAGAGATTCGAGGAGGTAGCTGTTTTCTTTTCCGTTGTCGGTGAGTGATTTTGTGCGGCCCCAGAGGAGCGTGGTAGACCAGTTGCCCGTGGCGGGAGTGGTCATGTCCGTATCCATGTTCATGCCGGGCATGCTGGTGGTGTCGTGGTGGATGCCGATGGGGCGGTTGTACATGATGGATGCGGTCTGTCGCTGCTGGGCTTCGAGTGGGTAGAGGGCTTCAGGGCTGACGATGTGGGCAATGGAGTATTGCGCGGCGATGTTTTGTGTGGGAGCGAAGGTGATGCGGGAGGAGTAACTGTCGACGGCGTGGCCGTTGGGGGAGGGTTGGAAGCCCCAGCGCTGTTCGGTGGGTTCAGC
>DATMPD010000083.1:0-5691 GCA_035567955.1 Edaphobacter sp. | reverse complement strand
GCGACGACCGGGATGCCGAGCTTGCGGGCTTCGGCGACGGCGATGGCTTCGTTGTTGGAGTCAACGACGAAGATGGCGTCGGGAAGGCGCTTCATGCTCTTAATACCGGAGAGGTTGGTCGACAGGTGCTTGCGCTCGCGCTCGAGCTTGATGACTTCCTTCTTGGTGAGGAGCTCGTAGCGGCCGTCGGTGGACATGTCATCGAGCTCCTGAAGGCGCTTGACGGACTTCTGCACGGTGATCCAGTTGGTGAGCAGACCACCGAGCCAGCGGCTGTTGATGTAGGGCATGCCGGCGCGGGTGGCTTCCTCGGCGATGGCATCCTGGGCCTGGCGCTTGGTGCCGACGAAGAGGATGAGTTTGCCGGTGGCGGTGAGGTCGGTGACGAACTTGGACGCTTCCTTAAACATTTTCAGCGTCTTTTGCAGGTCGATGATGTAAATGCCGTTGCGCTCGCCGAAGATGTACTCCTTCATCTTGGGGTTCCAGCGCTTGGTTTGGTGCCCGAAGTGAACGCCAGCTTCGAGCAGTTCTTTCATAGTGATGTTTGCCAATGTAGCTCCTTGGTTGAGGCGGACAGGTATGAACACTGTTGCCCGGATTAATCCCTCGTGAGGGAGATTTGACTCCTTGCCTCCGATGTAAAAGCTTCGGAGGGTGATGCGAAATTCCGGTTGCCAGTTCTCAGTTGTCCGTTGTCAGTTACTGAAAACTGAGAACGGATAACTGAGAACCCAAACGCGATTAGCGTTTGCTGAACTGGAAGCGTGCGCGAGCACCCTTCTGGCCGTACTTCTTGCGCTCTTTACCGCGCGAGTCGCGGGTAACGAGGCCTTCTGCCTTGAGCGCCTTGCGGAGCTCGGGGTTGAATACCATGAGGGCGCGGGCGATGCCGAGCTTGACGGCGTCGGCCTGTCCCATGACGCCGCCGCCCTTGACGGTGGTGATGACGTCGAAGGTCTCTTCGATGCCGGCGATGCCGAGAGACCGCTTGGCGGCTGCGCGCTGCTGGGCGGTGACGAAGTAGACGTCGGACTCTTTGCCATTGACGGTGAATTTGCCGCTGCCCGGACGCAGGAAGACGCGTGCGATCGAGCTTTTGCGACGGCCGGTTCCGTAGTATTGAATCAGATCTGCCATGATGCTCCTTGAACTTTGTAAAAGGCCCGGGGCTAAAGCCCTCGTCGACCCTTGCTGTTTCAGTGGGCTAAAGCCCACTGCTTAATCCCAAAAAACTCTCGACGTTCAGTCAGTGGGCTAAAGCCTACTGATTAATCCGAAAACTCTCGACGTTCAGTCAGTGGCTAAAGCCCACTGTTTAATCCAAAACTCGTGCCGCGTGATGCAAACTTGGGCTTAGCCTTCGAGCGAGGGGGCCGGGTGGGTTGGCACCATCACTTTGGAGGTGAGCACCTTGGGCGCATTGGAGGCATGGAAGTCCATGGCAACGGGCTGCTGGGCGAGGTGCGGATGCTGTGCGCCCTTGTAAACCTTGAGCTTGGTGGCCATCTGGCGGCCGAGCTTGGACTTGGGCAGCATACCCTTGACGGCCTGCTCGACGATGGCTTCGGGGCGACGGGCGAGGAGCTTGACGAAGGACTCTTCGCGGAGACCGCCGGGGAAGCCGGTGTAGCGGCGATAGAGTTTCTGGTCAGACTTGAGGCCGGTCAGCACGATCTTTTCGGCATTGATAATGATGACGTGATCGCCCATATCGATGTAGGGGGTGTAGAGGACGTTGAGCTTGCCGGAGAGAATCGAAGCGGCCTGGGTGGCGAGACGGCCGAGCGTTTTGCCGCTGGCGTCGAGTACGAACCACTTGCGCTTGATATCTTTGCCGCTCGGAATGGTGGTGGACATCTTTGGTTTACTCCCTGATTCTGCCGTCTTCCTGGTTCGGCGTGGTGCGGGAAGAAAGTGGTGCCAAGTTGGTGGTGCGTGACTGTTTACTTACAAGCAAATTCGAGCAAAAGAACGATTGTTCCAGAGCAGAGCGGCGTGGCGAAGGAAGAGATGAGTTCTCTCTTCACAACACGCGGAGAAAGACCGCCTGAAACTGGACTACGCACAAAACCGATGGGATGGGTGCTTCAGGGGCAGGTCGATGAGAGCTGCTCCCCAGTGGATCCATCAGATCCATCACGGATGCCTCGGGTGACTGCTTGGCCTGGGAACAATGGGGACACAGACGTACAGACGCGAGACTGCGCGAGATTTAAGTCTACTGAGGGTTTTGGGGTCCCGTCAAGGGGTGTTTCAGCGAGTTTAGCGAATTGAGGGCCGGATTTGAGCTATTTGCAGGTTTGGTTTCTTTTGGGTCGCGGTCATGAAAGGCCGTGGCTGGGATCTTGTCGGATCTTGTCGGATCTTGTCCTGGCCAGATTACACCACGGCTGAAAATGTCCGCGATTCTTTTTGCGGCAACGCGCGGGGGACGGCTAACATTGCGATGACGGACGGTGCGGATGAGACTGTGGACGACGACGCTGGTGTTGGCGGGAGCGATCGGGTGCGGTGCGGCGCAGGCGCAGCAGGGCGCGGATGCGGGGGCTGATGCGGAGATCGTTGCCGCTTCCCTGCTGGTGGGCAAGGGACTTTTTCTGCGGGGATTTTATCTGAACAACGATCTGACCTATGACGCTGCGGGGAGGGTGCAGGGATCTCCGAGGGTGGGCGACTGGACGGTTGCGGCGTTGAATGTTGTGAAAGCGGAGAGGCGTGGGATCGATGAGATCGAACTGGATGGAGTGCGGGCGGCGGTTCGATATAACACCGACACGCATGAGTTTCAGAGGCATCCTCTGAATGACGAAAAGATGCGGGTGACGGTGAAAGGGCTGGGAGCGAAGGGACCGGAAGGTGTGAAGCAGCTGGAGGCGGCGTTTGCTGCGATGTTTTCGGTGGGGATCGATCCTGCGCTGCAGCGGTCGATGCCGGACTACTGGCGGCACTATTTCGATCCGGCGCTGACGTGGCCTCAGGATGGGTTGAATGGGCAGGCAATTTATACGCTGTACGGCCCGGTAGACCAGGTGAAGGATGTGACTGCGCCCAAGGTGGAGCATCGGGTGGACGCGAAGTACGGCGATTTCGCGGTACGGGACAAGGTGCAGGGCGCGATGCAGGTGCGGCTGGTGGTGGACTCGACCGGAGCGCCGCTGCGGATCGCGATTTTGAGACCGCTCGGGTATGGGCTGGATGCAGGCGCTGTCGAGGCGATGCGGAAGTGGAGGTTTACCCCGGGTATGCGCGGGGGGGATCCGGTTGCGACAGGGGTTACGATGGAACAGGAGTTCACGTTAGTGAGTGCGCCACGACATTAATCGAATATTAGAATTGACCTACGAGGGCCATACCCCAGGGGCTGAAGCCCCGGTTTCGTGGCGAGGGTTGAGAGGGCCAAGCCTGAAGGCTTGGCTTACCTAAAAGCAAAGACGCCTATTCATCAGACACTGCTTAGTGAACGAGTGGTGTGGGGCTGGGTTGCTGGCCGAAGCTGGTGCGGAGCAGGCGGGGGATGGCGGGTTTGGGGTGGCGGCGCGGCGGCGGGCCGGGGATGGCGGGATCGAGGCGATAGAGGATGAGGAGATTTCGCTCGGGGTCGTCCATGGCCGGGAAGGCTGCGATGCGCTGGAGATGGTAGAGCGGGGTTAGAGCGTCCATCTTGTCGTCGTCGACCTGATTCCAGGTGACGTACCAGCCGGGGTGGTAGGCCTTGATGCGGACGGGGAGATCCATGGTGCCGAAGTCGTCGCAGATGGAGGGCAGGCCGGTCATGAGGGATAGATTGGAGCCGCTGATGGAGAGGATGAGAGGGTTGTGGGTGGCGTCGGCGGAGACGATGCGGCGGATCTGGTCGGCTGCGCTGGTGAAGGTGTAGTCGGGGGTGCGGACGTAGTGGAGGGTCTGGCGGGCGTCGGTGATGGTGAGCACCGCGAGGACGGCCGCGATGGAGGTGATGGCGAGCCGGCACAACATGGTTTGATTGGCGGTGCGGGGGCGCGGGACCGAGTTCCAGAGGCTGGAGAAGATGCTGGGAACCAAGAGGGTGAGCGGGATTGCGATGACCAGGTAGTACCGGGGCTGGAGGTTGTTGTGGTAGGCGAGAAAGGCGGCATACCCGCCGGCCCAGAGCAGAAGAGATGGGATGAGCGGGTTGCGCAGGAGGTAGGGGCGGAGGAGGAAGACGGAGACGGCGGCGATGAGGGCGAGGGGATAAAAGATTTTGCCCATCCAGAGGCCGTCGGCGAAGGTTTCGGCCACGACGGTGAGGACGTTGGATGGTGTGAGGCCGCTGTAGCTGTTGGCGTCGAAGAGGTAGTGGAAGTCCGGGAGGAAGTGGGGGCGTACGACGAAGAGGTAGTAGCTGAGCCAGGTGACGGAGGCTAAAGCGGCAGAGGGAAGGCTGAGACGAAGGAACGGGCGGAGCCGGTATCCGGAGCGGGCCCAGAGGATCCAGGCGATCGCGGGGAAGAGAAAGATGGCGGTGGTCTTGGTGAGGACCATTAGGGGGAGAAGCAAGCCCAGGAGGACAGGGAGTAGGGAGTAGGGAGTAGAGGACGGCGGCGTGGAAGTGGACTTTCCTGCCCTGGGGGGCGGATGTAGCTGGCGGTGAGGAGGGCGAGCAGGGTGAAGAGGACCAGGAGCGGCTCGAGGATGGCCATGCGGGTGAAGACGTAACAGAAGGGGCTAACGGCGAGAAGAAGCACGGCGATGGCGGGGGCGAGGGAGGCTTCCTTCTTTTTGCCGGATGGGACGCGCTGCCAGCGACGGAGCAGGACGTACGAGGTTACGAGGATACAGGCGAAGATAGCGACGGTGAGGGCGCGGGCGGCGGCGAGGTTGACTCCAGTGAAGCGGAAGAGGGCGGCTTCCATAAGAGGCCAGACGGGGAGGGCGGCGGCGGGATTGAAGTCTCCGGGGACGTACCAGTGGCCGCGCTGGAAGTAGCGGATGGCTCCATCGCCGTACCAGCCTTCGTCGGTGTATTTGGCCCAGTCCATCCAGGGGGAGTGGTTGGGGAAGTCGGCGCTGAGATGGACGGCGTGTAGGGCGAGGAAGATGGCGGCTACGAGGAGGAAGATGGCCTCGGCGGCTTTGAGGATGCGGGGCGGGATGGAGTGCGACTGGTTCATGGGCCCTAGTATTTAATACAGGTTTGCGGCGAGAGTTACAGAGTATTACAGAAGTGTTACTACGGGAGGGCAAAAGACGCGGTACTGCCGTGCCCGATTCGCGGTGGAGCTGGTAGCGCCGGTGCAGGGTGCTGTTCTTTCCACTCAATCCAGCGAAATGAGATGCAAATCCGATGATGCAGCGCCCGAAGTGAGTTGTGAGCGTTCGGCTCAGCCTCATTGTTTTGTCGGCAGGCTTTAGTATCCGCAGGCAAACTATGGCGATACTGAGGTGCTGCAACTGTTTCTCAACCTGAGATCGCCGGAGAAGTTTGTTCCGTTCCTTCTTTTCCTGGGGCCGTTCGCGTGGACCGCACTGATGTTGATGCGGAGACGCTATCAGGCGGGTTCAGTGGGGATCGCGATGTTTACGGCGGCGGTTATTTTTCTGGCGATGTGGGTGACGGTTGGGCGGATCGGGGAAGTGCGTATTTTTCTGCCGTTTACCCTGACGCTCGCGCCCCTAACGGTGGAGCTTGCGATGCAACATTTTCTTCCGGAAGAAGTGACGATGAGG
>DATMPD010000082.1:0-6181 GCA_035567955.1 Edaphobacter sp. | reverse complement strand
GTAGCCGTAGGAGCCGTACATCATGATTCTCGGGAAACAGTCTATCGCCGGTCTAACCCTGGCTCTCTTTGTCTCTGCTACTCTCCCCGCCCAGGCAGGAGCAGCCCTTCTGCACGGAAAGAAGAAGAAAGAGGACGATCTATCGACTTCGCGCAAACCTACCGCTGCGCAGAATGCGCTGATCGACAAGGCGATTGTCCGCGAGAAGGTTGTCATCAAAACGATCAAAGAGCGGGCTCCGCTCGTTGAGACTTATATCCAGAACATGAAGCCCGACCCGCTCCTGGGTCAGGTTCCGGACTCCGACCAGCACTTCCTCAGCCGCGTCGACTTTAAAAGTGTCATCAATGACCAGACCTACGCGGTCAATAATGAAACCTCGAAGGGCGGCAAGACGGGATTCTTCAAGCATTCCTTGGCCGCGGTCGGCAGCCTCGGCGGCAGTCTGCATCTCACCTTTCACGAGGCAGGCTTCGTCCAGATGCTGTTGATGGACTCCAACAACTTCGACCGGCAGCACTATAACTTCGGCTACGTGCGCAATGACTTCCTCGGCAACACGCCCACCGCGGTCTTCGATGTAACCCCGATCTCCGGCAAAAAGGACTTCGGCCGCTTCTTCGGCCGCGTCTGGATTGAGGCCCGCAACGGCAACGTCGTCCGCTTCAACGGCGACTTCGCCGGCACCGAGGAGGACCAGAAGGAGTTCTATCACTTCGACAGCTGGCGCACCAACGTTCAGCCCGATCTCTGGCTCCCGACGTCCTTCTACGTCGAAGAGAGCGATCCGAAGAGCGTCTCCCGCACTCTTAAGTTCAAAGCCATTAACCATATCTGGGGCTATGTCCTCAAGGTTCCTCCTCCAGAAGCTGCGGACGCCTCGCTTGAAGTCGTCGGCGCGACCGACGTCAGCAACGACGCACAGGATGTCAGCCCCCTCGGTGCCCAGCGCGCCTGGGTCCAACAGGCAGAGGACAACATCGTCGAACGCCTCTTCCAGGCCGGCCTTCTCGATGCCCCCAGCGAATTCGACAAGACGCTCGAAGCCTTGGCGAACAACATTCTGGCTTACAACAACATCACACTCTCCAGGCCGATCCGCTGCCGTACGCTGCTGACCGAGCCGTTGGAGTCGCTCGCCATCGGAAACACTATCGTTGTCTCGAAGAGCCTGCTCGATACCACCGGCGTCGTCACGCAGGATGGCGCACAGCAGATGGGCAACCTCAACGCCATCCTGGCCTTCCAGATCGCCCACATCATCCTCGCCCACCGTCTTGACACCAAGTACGCCTTCAACGACCGCCTGCTCTTCCCGTCGACCAGCGTCTTCAACCGTATCCCCATGCACCACACCGATGCCGACAACACCGCGGCAGCCAAGAAAGCCCTGGAACTGTTGAATGCGAAAGAGCTCGAGGGCGGGCAGCAATACTTCAGCCTTTACCTCCAGCAGTTGCAGCAGCGCGTCAAGAATCTCAAGGCCCTCAATCAGCCGATGATCGGTGACGGTCTCACCAAAAGCGATGAGGATCCAACCTTCTGGATGCAGGCCATCACAGCCAAGGGGCCCAAACTCGATATGAAGGACCTAAAGCAGCAGGCAGCCATGCCGCTTGCCAGCTTCCTTCGTTTCGATCCCTGGACCGATCAGGTGTTCGTCATGCACACGCCCTTCGAACCTCTTCTGACCGCGGCCGATAAGATGCCGTTTGAAGTCGAGCCCGTCTACTTGAAACTCAGCTACTATAAGGCGCCGGCGGATGCTGCTCCTGCCCCCGCAAGCGCAGCACCGGCACCCACGACTCCTCCGGCCGACAACACTTCCGCCCCTGCTGCAGCCGCGGCCCCAACCAATCCTCCAACCGCCACACCGCAGAACTGAACTTCAGAGCGTGGTCAGCCGATGATACTTGTATGAGACTGCCCACGCTTTTCCACTGCTTGGGGCCAGTTTGCCTCAAATAAAAAGGAACGCCGCGCGTTACACTTCCTAAGGAGGCACCTGTTGAAGCGGCACACTCTAATTGGCTGTTTCGCTTGCGTTCTTAGTATGTCCCCCTGGGGGCATTCCCAAGCTAAGCCCGCGGCCTCGCAAATCGTCGGTAAGATTGCGGTGGGTACAGGTTGGTCGATTGTGAATCCTGACTTCGGCCAGTCCCACATTGGAGCCATCAGTTTCTGGGGAGACGCGAACCTTCCCTATAATCTCGGAGTCGAGGGGCTTATTCACTACTCCGCGAACACGCCCCAGGACATCAGTGAAAACTCCTACGTCATTGGACCCCGTTACATCTTTCGCCCACACAAGCGCGTCGATTTATACGGCAAAGCGCTCTTCGGAGTCGGCCACTTTGGATTTCAGCAGGGCAGCTACGCGAATCCAAATACCGCCACCTACTTCGAAATGGTATTCGGCGGTGGAATCGACGTTCACGTCGCCCGCCACATCAATATCAGAGCCATCGATTTCGAAGTTCAGAAGTGGCCTGGCTTTCACCCGAACAGTCTTTCACCATGGGGAGGCACCGTCGGCGTCTCCTATGTCTTTCACTAGCCTTAACTGACACGACACAAAAATTGTGCGAGGTTATCCTGCGCAGCAAAGCTGATGCCATGTTTTCTGCAGCATTCGACCCGCTTTTAGAGGGATTACCATGCTATTACGGGCGATTGCCTTCATAGGCTTGCTGGGAGCCGCAACCATGCTCCACGCTCAATCCGAACCCACCGCCTCCCGCCTGGGAGATCTCAAGATCGGTGGAGGCTTCTCAACCGCAAACTCCGACTACGGAGGCCGCTATAACGGTGGCGCGGCCTACGTCAACTTCGACTTTCTGCCGCACCTCGGCGTGGAAGGCGAGTTTCATTTCGTCAAAGATCCCCCCGGTCTCTACGAGAAAACCTACGAGGTTGGTGGCCGCTACTTCCGCACCTACCGCAAATTTGTTCCGTACGGCAAGGTGATGTACGGCCGCGGCGTCTTCAACTTCCCTCCCCTGCCAGATGGATTCCGGGCGAACCTCGCTTACAACCTGGTAGCTGCCGGCATCGGCGTCGATTACAAAGTGAAGCGTTACCTCTACGTCCGTGCGGACTGGGAATATCAAAACTGGTTCGGCTTTCAGAACTCCAGTCTGTCCCCCAGCATTCTCACCATCGGCGGCGCGTACCGCTTCAAATAGAGAGCGTTCTCAGGCAAAATACAAAGCCCCGGTCAGCGCCGGGGCTTTCGAGATTAAAACAGCATGGGTATCTAGAAGTGATACGCAACGCCGATCGACGGCGTCGAAATGATCTCATAACGGTTGGTGTTGAAGATGTTCCCCGGCATGCTGAAAGTAGGGGTCTTCACCAGAAAACCACGATACTCCGCCCGTATATCCCAGCTCGGGCTCAACTCATACGCCACGCCGCCACCAAAGAGAGCACCGATGTTCGTATTCCGTTTCGCGTCGAGGTTCGTCGTTCCCGCATCCTTCAGAGGCGAAAAGAACATCACGCCGGGACCGGCCTCAAGAAACGGGTTGAACCTCTTGAAGTTCAGGTTGAAGACGTACGCTGCGCTGAACTCCTGTTGCAGGGTGTGGATGCCTCCATTGGACCGTCCGAAGACCTGGTAATACTGCGTATTCTGCTGATAGCCGTAGTTCACTTCGAGTGCGCTCCGCGGTGTCAGCATGTAGCGGTAGCTCGCCAGAAGGCCCAGGGTCATGCTTGTATTCTTTTGCACGCTGTTTCCGGTGATCTGGGGAGCAAACGCGGCAGTGCCGCTTACGCTCACGTCCTGCCGGCTCTCCTGCGCATAACCGGCCGCCGCAGATACCATCAGCGCGCCCAACAACAACATCGTCTTCTTCATTCTTCGCTGGATCCCTTCAAATTCGCGCGCAACTCTTTCGCTGTCCCGCAGGCAACGCATAGCAAGAGTTACAGAGCGCCGTAGTCACTGTTCATCATTGTAACCGCAGCGGTGCTTGAACAAGGGCCAGCAACGCAAGAAGGCCGAAGGATATACCTCCCCTCGGCCTCTCCGGCATTTCTGTTTTCGTGTGAGGAATGTGTTATGGCTGCGGCGCCGTTGGCGGAGGAGGCGGCGGTCCATCGCCACCACCATGGTTCCCTCCGTGCTCCCGCATCTGTGCCTGCAGCGCGTCAAACTTCGTCTTCTGATCGTCTGTCAGCAGTGCGCGGATCTTGTCCTGCGATGTCTTGTGTATATCCATCATCTTCGCCCGCTTGTCCGGTCCGGCAACAGAGGTGTCCTCGCGCAATGCCTTCATCTGCGTCATGGCGTCCGCGTCGATGGCCTTCACCTGCGTCACCTGGTCCGGTGTCAGGCTCAGCTTCTTGGTCAGAAACTCCACCTGATTCCCTCTCATTCCGCCCGAACCCATTCCGCCCGGACCGCCGTGTCCATTTTGAGGACCGGCCTGGTCTTGCGGTGGCGGCGGCGCAGAGGGATCCTGTGCCATCGTCGGCAGTGCACTCAACGCGGTCGCGCCTAGCGCCAAAACAGCTACTCGCAGCATGGAACTACGAAACATCGTCATCTTCATCGGATTCTCACTCTCCTTCATCATCTCGCCGAAAAAGCTCTCCTCCGGCGGCCACGTTAGTGCTACTGACGCACTTTTTTTTCAAAGGCTTCGCACTCTAAAAGATTTTGCCGACATGGTTACATCCCGCTCGTTACATCCCACGCTCCGGAAGAAAACAATACGGATCGCCATGCGCCGCCGCATACGCCTCCACTACCTTCAAGAAAGCCAGCGCCGCATGCGACAGGCTCGCCTGCCTCCGATACACCAGACGCAACTTGCGTTCGATCTGCAGCTCCGGAACCTGAACCCGCACCAGCATGCCGTTCTCCAGCTCCGGCCGCACCGTCAACCCCGGCACCAGCGCCACGCCATTACCCATCTGGACAAAACGCTTGATCGCCTCCAGCGACGGCAGCTCCACTCCCATCTGCAACGGCGTCTTATGCCGCTTGAACGTCTGGATCACCTTCTGCCGCTGCGGAGAAGGAATATTGTGCGCGATAAAGTTCTGTGCCCCCAGCTGCCGGATCGACACCTTCCCCGACCCCGCCAGCGCATGCCGCGGATTCACCACAAACGCCAGCTCATCCCGGTACACCACCATCGACTTCACCTGCGCATCGTCCGGCCGGAACGACAGCACGCCAAGCTCCACCGAATGCATCAGCACCTCATCCGAGATCCGGCTCGCCAGCGTCCGTTGCACCGCCAGTTTGATCCTCGGATTCTGTCGTCGAAACTCATCGAGCAGCGGCAGCAAATAAAGGCACGTGTACTCGTTCGCCGCCAGGTTCAGCCTGCCCCGATGCAGCTCGCGCAGCTCAGTCAGAGCGCCCGCCGCCTCATTGCGAAGATTCAGCAACTTAGCCGCATACTCGCGCAGCACTTCGCCGGCGTCCGTCAGCGTCCCGTCCCGCGACGAGCGCTCAAACAGCACCTCGCCCAGCTCGCTTTCAAGTTTTGCGATTGCCTGACTCACCGCTGGCTGAGTACGATGGAGGCGTGCCGCCGCGCGCGAAAAACTCCGCTCCTCCGCCACAGCCAGAAACGTCTCCATCTGGACTAAGTCCAATCTTCACCTCACCGCAGGCACGATATATGGATCGAATACCGCAATTAGAATTTATGATAAACCCGTCAACCATCATAAGCATGCATTATGATGAAGTCCAGATCGAGAGAGCCAGGCCCTATGTCCTCCAAGTCCTCTAACCAGATCATCTTCTTCGATACCACCCTCCGCGACGGCGAACAGTCCCCCGGCTGCACCATGCACCACGCCGAAAAATTACGCTTCGCGCACCAGCTCGCCAAGCTTGGCGTTGACATTATCGAAGCAGGTTTTCCCATCGCCTCCGCTGGAGACTTCGAATCGGTTCGTACCATTGCCGCTGAGGTGAAAGGGGTGCGGATCGCGGCACTGGCCCGCGCCAAGCCGATCGATATCGAATCTGCCGCCCGCGCAGTGGAGCCCGCCAAACTGAATCGCATCCACACGTTTCTGTCTTCATCCGACATTCATCTCGAGCATCAAATGAAGCTGTCCCGCAACCAGGCACTCGATCTAGCCGGAGAGTCGGTCCGTCTCGCGCGTTCGCTTGTCGATGATGTCGAGTTTTCTCCCATGGACGCCACCC
>DATMPD010000081.1:0-7429 GCA_035567955.1 Edaphobacter sp. | reverse complement strand
CGAACAGAAGCGCCTCATGGACCTCATCCACACCAGCCCGTTGTTCTATCCTGCCTTTCGCGTCTACAACACCGCCCTCATCACTCAGCACTGGCCCGAACTCTCCGCCGTAGCGGCAGGTACAGCCGACCCCAGCCTCCTGCCTCCCGAACTCTTCGACGGCATCGACGTCGAATTCGCTCTCATGAGCGAAGCCGAGCGCATCGCCCTCTACCAGAAAGACCCTGAAGGCTGCGCCCAGCGCACGCAGGACTACATGCAGCGAACCAAGCGCCCCACCCACCCGGCGCCAGCACCGACGAGTATCAAAAGTAGTAGCCGGCGATCGAAACCCTTGAGGTAAAGTTAGGCATACGTTCTCGAGTCCGCATCGCCTAGCAACCCGACTCGCAGATGGATCCGGGCAATTCTCATGGGTACGCAGAGCATCCCACACCCTCCTCGCACCAGCCACGCTCCGTTCGGGGTCGCACTCCTCCTCCTGCTCTTTCTCGCTTCGACGCTCAACGCCTCCGCGCAAACCGGCTCTGTCTCCGCCCTCACCGTCCCTCTTGTCTTTCCCTCCGCCATCGTCTCCGACGCCACCGGCAATCTCTACTTCGCCGAAACCGGAAACCACGTCGTCCGCAAGCTGGACACCGCAGGCAACATCACGACCATCGCGGGCACCGGCACCCAGGGCTTCTCCGGAGATGGCGGCCCCGCCACCGCCGCCACACTCGACTCGCCTGAGGGCGTGGCTCTCGACTCCGCGAACAATCTCTACATCGCCGACACCCACAACCACCGCGTTCGCAAACTTACCGTCTCCACTGGCACCCTGACCACCATCGCCGGCACCACCCCCGGGTTCTCGGGTGACAATGCGCTCGCTACTGCCGCCCAACTCAACCTCCCCACCGCCCTCACCCTCGACGCCTCCAACAACCTCTACCTCGCCGATACCGGGAACCACCGCATCCGCAAAATCTCCGCAGCCGGAATCATCACCACTGTTGCCGGCACCGGCACTCAGGGCTTCTCCGGCGATGGCGGCCCCGCCCTCTCCGCCACCATCGACTCACCCACTGGCCTCGCCCACGATGCCTCCAACAACGTCTATCTCGCCGATACCCATAACCACCGCATCCGCAAGATCACGGCCGCCACCGGCATCATCAGCACTCTCGCAGGCACTGGCGCTCTCGGCTTCTCCGGAGACGCTGCCGCCTCCACGACCGCTAAGCTCGCCCTTCCGCATGGCATCACCATGGACCCCGCAGGGAACCTGTACCTCGCCGACACGGCAAACCACCGCATCCGCCGCATCGACGCCACCACCGGCGTCATCACCACCGTAGCCGGAGACGGCACCCAGGCCTTTGCGGGTGACGGAGGCCCCGCGATCGCCGCCTCACTCGACTCTCCACGCAACGCCGCCGTCTCTCCCTCCACCCTCCTCACCCTGTCCGACACCGGTAATCAACGCATCCGCCAACTCGAAGCCGCGCCCGCCCCGGCCACCAGCATTCACACCATCGCAGGCCTCGGGGTCACCACTCCCGGCGTCCTCACTCTGACCGCACCGTCGGTCATCGCTTACGGTACGGGCCAACTCACCGCCTCCTTCGCTTCTACCACCAACGCGACCGGCGCCGTCAACTTCATCGACACAACCAATAACACCGCTCTCGGCACTGCAACCCTCGTCGCCAACATCGCCACACTGCCTACCACCACCCTGTCTGCCGGCCAACACAACATCACCGCCACCTACGCCGGCGATCAAACCCACCTCTCCGCACAAAGCTCGGCCCTCGCCGTTACCATCAATCGGCGCCAACTCGATGCGACCATCACTCCCACCACCCTCCTTTACGGCCAACCCATTCCCGGTATCAGCGGTAACCTCACCGGCGTGCTCCCGCAGGACGCATCCAATCTCTCCGCGACCTTCACAACCACCGCCACCACCGGATCCGACGCGGGCGCCTACTCCATCACTGCAACGCTTACCGGCCCCGCAGCAAGGAACTACGCCCTGCCCTCCCCCGCCGCGATCCTCACCATTACCCCCGCCCCCACGCTCATCACCTTTAACAACCTGATCACCAGCGCCACCACCGGCTCTTCCATTACCCTCACCGCTCACGTCGCCTCCACCACTAGCGGCGCACCGACCGGCACAGTCACCTTACTCGACGGCTCCCTCACTCGATTCACCACGCCCCTCTCCGCCACAGGGGACGCAGTCTTCACCATCACTTCCATCACCCAGGGCGCCCACTCCTTCACCGCGCTCTACAACGGAACCGGCAACTTCACCTCCAGCGCCTCCGCCCCGCAACTCATCACCGGCGGCACCGGCCCGGGCGCCAATCCCGATTTCACTCTCACTCCCACCGGCGCCACAACCCAAACCATCCCGTCCGGAAGCTCCGCCGACTATACCTTCACCGTCCAGCTTCAAGGCAACATGTCGAGCCCCATCACCCTCGCCGCCACCGGGCTTCCCAATCTCGCGAAAGCTTCGTTCAACCCGCCCATCGTGCCTCCAGGCTCGACGTCGAACACGTTCACCCTGACTATCGCAACCCCCAATACCACTGCATCAAACCCCGGCCCCCTCCCTTCACCCATCACCTTGGCGTTTCTCTTGTCTCCTATCGCGGTCTATAGTCTCCGCGCGCGCAATGGCCGCAAAACAGCGAGGCTGTTGGTCCTGGCACTCCTTAGCCTGATCCCGCTGCTCGCCACCGGCTGCGGAAACCGCATCAGCACCGCCGACTCCCTCGCTCTAACCGCGAAGAGTTACAGCATCACCATCACCGGCACCGTCACCACCGATACCGGCAGCATTCTGCAACACTCCACAACCGTAACCCTGTTGCTCGAGCAGGCTCAGTAACTGGAAGGCTATTCCTAAGCTGCTGGAAGTGGCATTCTGACCCTGAGCGAAGTCGAACGGGGAAGATCCCCTGTATTTCAGTTTTAAGTTCGCACCCTACCCGGGCCCCAGCAACCGCAGCAGAAAGAACACCACCACCCCTGCAAAAAACACCAGCGCCATCCTCATCCCAGGTTCCCGGTTCACCTCCGGCACCAGGTCCGTCGCTGCGACATAGATCGTCACTCCAGCCGAAAGCGGCAGACCCAGGCGCACCCAACTAGGCTCAAGATTGATCACCATCACTCCCAGCACCGTCATCGCCCCAAGAAACAATGCCGAGTTCAGCGCCATAGCCGAACCCCTTCCACCCGCGAGCATCACGCTCGCCATCGTAAAACCCTCGGGCAGCTTATGCAGAAACACCGCAAAGAACAGAATCCACCCCAGCCAATGCGACACCACAAACCCCGATCCGATCGCCACCCCATCGAAGAAGGTATGCATTGCCAATCCGAACAAAACCGAGTAGCTCTTTCTCGCTGAAAGAAACTCATGGGGATGCGTCTCTTCGCCGAAGTGAAAGTGCGGCACCAGAGTATGCTCCAGCAGATGCACCCCGCAGTATCCCGTTAGAATCAGCAGCGGAGTCCAATGCGGATTCAGGTGCAGTCCCTCCGGGATCATCTCCAGCACGGCCGCAGCCAGCATGAATCCTGCACCCAGAGCGACAAAGTAGCGCAGTGCCTTTGCAGACGGCGACCGCCGCACCAGCAGGAATCCACCCAGAAAATCCGCGAGACCAGCCACTAGCCCCAGCGTCAAACTTAGCCCAAGCGCGGACACAGCTAGTCGTTCGGGCGAAGGTTCAAGCCATCGCCGTTAGCCGTTTGAGAGAGGATCGTTTGAATCACGGCCACTTCACAAACAAAAATCGCACCGCGCCAGAAACCATTTGCTTCAATCTTCATGGTCTAACGATTCTATCCGGCTTCGGCTTGCCCGTCTCCGGCCACTGCGATTCTCGCGACAGCACAAACACCACGCCCAGCCCGCACAACAGCACTAATCCCTCCAGCCGCTCCG
Source organism: Edaphobacter sp. (assembly GCA_035567955.1). Classification (GTDB taxonomy): domain Bacteria; phylum Acidobacteriota; class Terriglobia; order Terriglobales; family Acidobacteriaceae; genus Edaphobacter. The sequence goes on along the minus strand of DATMPD010000081.1, from coordinate 3,477 downwards.
ACAGCTTATGCAGCCGTTCGAAGTCCACTCTCCCTGGATTCTCGAGCGATGCCGTCTCCACCTCACCACCTGCCAGCGCCCGATCCAACTCCATCGCCGGCAATATCCTGAACTGCGAGTAAGCAGTGACCAGCAGCATCACCGCCGTCAGCACCAGTTGCCGCATGAACCCGATCCGTGCGGGAACCTCTGCCCCCAGCCACAGCCATCCGGTCGCCAGGCAAAAAACTCCGCCGCCAATCAGTCCGATCCAGTGCAGCACACGCAGCGTTCCGCCCACGACAAGTCCCGCCTCATGCGCGCTCGGCAAGCTGCCGAAGGCGACCGGCGCCACCACAAGAGCGAAGAACGCCAACCCACCAACCCACGCCACCATCGCATACAACCGCAGGGCCCGCAAAAAAGTCTGCATCCTAAACGAAATCCCTTCCAATCAACCGCCGAATTCGCTCCTTCATCGGAGGATGCGTCGAGAACAAACTGGCAATCCCTCCACTCCCCAGCAGCGGAGCCACAATAAACAGGTGGGCGGTCGAAGGCGATGCCTCCATCGGAATCCTCTTCGAGTAGGCATCGAGCTTCTGCAGCGCCCGCGCCAGCGCATACGGATTGCCAGTCGTCGCCGCGCCTGTAGCATCGGCCTCATACTCTCGCGACCGCGAGATCGCAAGTTGAATCAGCGAGGCCGCAATCGGCGCCACGATAATCATCAGCAGCCCGCCAAATCCGCCGCCGCCGCGCTCGCGGTCGCGTCCTCCACCTCCACCACCGCCAAACAGCGCAGCCCAGTACCCCATCCGCGCCACCATCGTGATCGCTCCGGCCAGCGTTGCTGCAATCGAGCTCGTCAGAATATCCCGATTCTTGACATGCCCCAACTCATGCGCCAGCACGCCCTCCAACTCCTCATCATCGAGCAGCTGCAGAATCCCATGGGTCACCGCAACCGAAGCATGTTGCGGATTCCTGCCCGTGGCAAACGCGTTTGGGGACTCCGTCGGCAACACATAGATCTTCGGCATCGGCAGCCCCTGCTTCGCCGTCAATCTTTCTACAGCCGCATACGCCCGCGGCAGCTCCTCCCGTGTCACCGGCTGCGCGTTGTACATCCTTAACGCAATCTTGTCGGAGAAGAAGTACGTTCCAAAATTAAAGACAACCGACAGCAGAAACGCCAACACCATTCCATTTCGGCCACCGAAGTACTCCCCAACCAAAATCAGAAAGAGCGTCAGCGTAACCAGCAGCAGTGTCGATTTGAACGTATTCATCGCTCAGCCTCTCAAACGACCGGCCCCGCAACATTAGACGCATCCGCAGCGTGTTCGCCGCGCGATAGCGCACGCCGCAGCACAATCTCAAGGGCGGCCTTCTGCTCCACATACTCGCTCTCGCTCAAGCGCCCCTGCAGCTTATCCGTCTCGAGCGCGAAGAGCTCTTCCTTCATTGCGGCCAGCAGGGAATCAGGCGCTGTCCCCGCCGATCCTGTCCCAGCCGGTCCTGTCCCGACTGGTGCAGACGCAAACGCTCCCGCACCCGAAGCAGCCACTGCCTGCGCCGGTCCCTTCTTCACCATGATCCCCGCACCCGCGGCCATCAACAGACCCAGCCCACCCAGGATCCACCCCTTGTACTTCGCCCACGGATCGTTCGTGCCTTCCGGATCGAGCGGCGTCCCCAACCCGCCACCGGGCCGCGTATCGCTCGCCGCCGAACTCGCCGCTCCAGCAGGCGCTGGAGCATTCGACGTGGCGTCACCGGCTGCAGCCGCCGCACCCGTATCCCGCGGCATCTGCCCGGTCCCTGAAATCGTAAAGTCCAGCGCCTGCGACGGCTGCGCGTTCCGCGCCACATACGTCTGCGCCGTCGTCTCCTCCGTCACCGGGGCATACGGCGACGACGGCCCCGGCTTGAACGCCATGCTCTTCGGCATCATGATCGCAACCGTGTCGGTCGGCATCATCACCCGCGGAGCAAACTTCAGACTCCCGCTATACGGCAGCCGGTACGAAATCTGAAACCGCGTCTCTCCACAGCGAGAGTCCGAACCTGCAGCCTCTTTGCTCGGACACGGACGTATCGGAAAGATAAACGCAAAGTGGTTCGGGTCGCCTAATGGTACTGGGGACGCTTTCACCGGCATTCCATCGGATGACAGCGCCGCCGACCCCTCCACCACCGCACCGTCCGGAAGATAAAACTCAAACGGCCTGTCACTGAACTGCGTCAGCGGCGGATTCGACTCGTTCTTCACAAAAAAATTCTCAATAACGCGCAGAGATTTCCCGCTCTCGTCGGTCTGGATGCGCATCACATCGGCTTCACTGCTCACACCCTTCACCTTCGTCGCAGCGTTGAAGACCTCAACCTCCACCGACTGTGTTCCCGGAGGGGCGGGCCGAAAATAATTGGCCTTGTCATGCGTCACCCGCACCAGATGCATTCCGGTATCGCCATCAGGAATTTCGAGAGTGAAGCGGCCCTTCGCATCGGTCTTCGTGCGCGCCGCCTCCTGCATTCCCTGTGCCAGTCGGATCAGGACCACATCGTCGCCGGCCGCAGGCTTATTCGTCGTCTTGTTCGTCGCGACGCCGGTAATTGAATCAGCAAGCGCAAAACCGGAAAACGCCGCCACCACGGCGATAGCCGCAACAACACGCCGGAAGGTAAAAAAGAAAGAAGTCACCCCTAAAGTCTACGTCAAATCAGCGACCGTCAGTGCAATCCAGCGGCGCTCGCCCCTAGCAAATCGGAGCTGCGAGTGACGGCCCGTGTAAGTCTCCACCACTCAATCCCCACTTTGCATAACCCATGCCGATAGCTCTTCCTTTGACCGAATCTTCTGCGCTAACAGTTCCCTGCGTGCCGCGGAGGTAAATCTCTTAAAGAGAGACGTCAATCCATGCTCGTTACGCGTTCTTGTTAATGTTTCGCAACCCTCACTACGCTAACTGCTGGTTCGACGTCCAAAGTGCCCGCGCGCCTGTAACGCCTCCATCTCGGCAATCACACGTGCCGCCTCATCCTCCAGCCCCGCCCGCTGCTCCACGTAGTCCTGCTCCGGATACTTCCCAGCTTGATACTCGAAGTTCAGGTCGCGCAGATTCTCGTAGATAACATCCTTGCGCTCCCGCAGATAGTCCACCCGCGTCTTATCCGCCTGGACAAACGGATTTTTCTCCGGCCAGAACATGTAAACGAACACCGCGAGGGTCAATGCCACACCCGCCATCATGCCCATGTCAGTACTCCGTCTCTCGCCGAATCCGCTCCCGCAGCGCGGCATCACCCGTATTCGAAGCGGCGGCGGTTACGGGCACACGCCGCCCCGATCGCCCGGTCCACATGCGAATTAGGAATCCCAGACCTACGGTCGCCAGAAGAAAAGCCGCCATCGGAGCAATCCACGCAACGGTATCGAAGCCTCCGCGAATCGGCGCCGCCAGCACCGTCGCTCCGTACTTCGCCGCAAACCAG
>DATMPD010000080.1:0-3256 GCA_035567955.1 Edaphobacter sp. | reverse complement strand
CGACGCCGGTCAGAGTGAGGAGGAGTTCGGGAAGGAGGGCCAGGACGTTAGTGGACATTACTTCTTGGCCTCCGTGCCGCTTTTGAGACTGGAGTTAGTCCAGACGGTTGAGATGTTTCGAATCTTCGATTCCTTTTTCGTGGCGTCGGCAGCGGCGGGGATCAAGTTGAGCTTGGTTGTACTGCCGGCTTCAATATCCGTGCCAGGGAGGTCGCTGTTCGACCCGGCGACCATTGCGCCGGAGCCGGCTGCTGGGGCGGGATGGCCTAGATTCGCAGGCGCGGGTTGGACCTGTTCGGGTTCTCGAGCGAAGTAAGTACCGGCGCTGTCGATAGCGCGCATCCAGACGGGGGAGGCGACGCCCATCAGGAGCATGAGCGCGACCATAGGCCAGAGAGCGAGATGCTCGCGTGCGTCGAGGTCTGGTGCTGGAACGTCGGCGGTGTTGTCGTTGAGATCGCCGTAGAAGACGCGTTGGATCATCCAGAGCATGTATGAGGCGGTGAAGATGACGCCGGTGGTGGCGAGCACAGTCCAGCGGGTGTGATGCGTGATAAGGGACTCCATGCCCCCGGTCAGGACGAGGAACTCACCGACGAAGCCGTTGAGCATGGGTAGGCCGATGACCGAAAGCGTAGTGATGACGAAGAGTGTGACCATCCAGGGGAGCTTTGCGGCGAGGCCGCCGTAGTCGCGGATGTCGTAAGTGCCGTAGCGCTCGTAGAGAATGCCGAGCAGCATGAAGAGCGCGCCGCCGCCGATGCCCTCGTTGAGCGTGGCGTAGATGCCACCGTCGAGGCCCGCGATGGTGAAGGTGAAGATGCCGAGGATGACGACGCTGACGTGACCGAGCGTGCCGTACGCGGCTAGCTGCTTCAGGTCTTTTTGAATGAGAGCGATGAGCGCGCCATAGACGATGCCGATGGCGCCGAGAGCAATCATCAGCGGTGCGATCTGGCGGGACTGGTCGGGAAAGATGCTGAAGGAGAATCGCAGGATGGAGTAGAGGCCGAGTTTCCCGGCGAGAACCATGACGGCTGCGGTGGGAGCTTCCGCGATCGCGTCCGAGAGCCAGCCATGCAGCGGGAAGGCCGGGACCTTAACCGCGAAGGCGACCAGAAAAGCCAGTGAGGCCAGCCAGAGCGCGGCGGAGTTGCCCGAGATGCTGTGGGTGGCGGCGAGCTGCGCAAGCTCCGGAAGCTGAAAAGTGCCCGTGCTTGCGTAGACCCAGAGCATGCCAACGAGCAAGATGGCCGAGGGAATGAAGGTGTAGAGGAAGTACTTGATGGCCGCGCGGCGACGACTGACGGTGCGCCCGAACGTGGCGATCAAAAGCGTCATCGGGACCAGCGAAAGCTCCCAGAAGGCGTAATAGAGGAAGAGGTCGAGCGAGACGAAGATGCCGAGCATCGCGACCTGCTGGAGCAGAAAGAGAATGTAGAAAAGTTTCTTGCGGTCGCTGATAGTGTTCCAGGAGACCAGGACGCCGAGCGGGGCGAGGAAGCCGGTCAACACTACGAGCCACATCGAAAGGCCGTCGACGCCAAGGTGGTAGCGGATGGCGGGGGACGTAATCCACTCGTGGTTTTGCTCGAACTGGAATGTGCCTGCTGCGGCGGTGTAGTCGTAGCGGATGGGAAGATGCAGGGTGAGGGCGAAGGTGATGAGAGTGACGGTGAGCGCGCTCCACTGCATCAGCTTGCCTTTGTCGGGCAGCAGGGCCAGCAGGACCGCGCCCGCGAGCGGGACAAAGGTGATGACGGTCAGGATGGTGTGATCGATATTCATCGCGGGTTCATCGTTTCCTTTAGGTGAAGCAGTTACTAGTGATACTCGAACTGCAAGTACAGAAGCAGATCCCTACGGGATGACAAACAAAAGAACAAGCAACGGCAAAACAAAAGCGTTAGTGCAGCCATACGGAACGACCGAAGATCATAACGAGTAGAACGGCCGCGGCTCCAAGCGCAAGCCAGCCGGCATAAGAGCGAATGTTGCCGGACTGAACCCGGCGGACGAGCGAACTGAGACCTTTGGTGAGTCCGCCTGCGGCTGTGCCGGAGCCGTTGACGATGCCGCTGTCGATAATCCCACCAAGTACGAAGCGGGTGAACGCAAGCAGCAGCATGACGATGAAGCTGTAGATCTCGTCAAGGTAAAACTTGTTTTCGACGAGGCGGTAAAGAGCGGGGGAACGGCCAGCAATCGCTGCGGCGGTGCGGGGCTTCTTGTAGTAGAAGACATAGGCGATGTAAAAACCTATTGCGGCGAAGAGGACTGAGATAAGAGCCAGGCCGAGTTCGACGCCATGGCTGGCCGTTGCAGTGGCGGCTTCGGCAGTTGCGCCATTCGTAAAGACGGGTTCGAGGAAGTGGCCGATCTCGTCGTGGCCACCCATTGTTGCGGGGACACCAACCCATCCGCCGATGACCGAAAGAATGGCGAGGACAACCAGCGGACCGAGCATGATCCAAGGCGACTCGTGAACACCGTGCGCATGGCTTTCTTCCGGGTCGGCGACCATGACGGCGTGGCTGCCGGAGTACGCGTGAACCGCTGCCCCATGATCGTGAAGGTCGGTGTGTTCCTCGAAGTGCTCCGGGCCGAAGAACGTCTTGAACCAGAGGCGGAACATGTAGAACGACGTCATGCCGGCGGTAACGAGTCCGACGAACCAGAGGAGCTTGCCGATTGGGTTACTGGAGACAAAGGTCTGGTAGAGGATCTCGTCTTTGGAGAAGAACGCAGCCCACGGCGGGATGCCGGCGATGGCGAAGACGCCCATCGTCATGGTCCAGAAGGTGATGGGGATGCGTTTGCGAAGGCCGCCCATCTTGCGCATGTCCTGCTCGCCCGAGAGGGCATGAATGACAGACCCCGCTGCGAGGAAGAGCAGCGCCTTGAAGAACGCATGGGTGAGGAGATGGAAGATGCCCGCCGCGTAAGCGCCGACCCCGCAGGCCAGAAACATATAGCCAAGCTGCGAGACAGTGGAGTAGGCGAGAACGCGCTTGATGTCGTGCTGCACCATGCCGATGCAGGCGGCGAAGATGGCAGTGGCGGCTCCAATGATGGCTACCACGGCGAGGGCTGTAGCACTGCGGTCGAACAGCGTGTGGCAGCGCGCGACCATATAGATGCCGGCTGTGACCATCGTTGCGGCGTGAATCAGCGCGGAGACGGGCGTGGGGCCTTCCATCGCGTCCGGAAGCCAGACGTACAGGGGGATCTGCGCGGACTTGCCGGCAGCGCCGAG
>DATMPD010000079.1:0-4422 GCA_035567955.1 Edaphobacter sp. | reverse complement strand
TACAGATCCCCGTTCAGAAACGTAACGTCCGCGACCCCTAAAACAGCTCCCGTAGCACCCACTGACGAAGGCAGCCCCGAGGTCAGAGTCGTTACGTTTTGTTTCGTATCGACCTTCGAGATCCGCGCAGTCAGGCCGCCTTTGTAAGGCCCGATCGGCGGAATCACCTGCGTGCACGTGCCGGAGTTGCTCCCTCCCAGCCCTGCTTCGGCAACATACAGAGTGCCATCCGGTCCGAATGCCAATCCCCTCGGCCCCTCCAGCCCCGACGCATACAGTGTTGCATTGGCTGGCAGTTGCGCCAGCATCCGAACTCCCAGCGCGCCGCTTGCAAGAACAGCGGCACACAAACACGACGATGTGAATCGAACTTTCTTCATGGCATTTCTCCTGGGTGTTATCGCAAACAGGCCGCGCCAGGCCAACTTTCAGGCCTGGCTCCTTCAGTCACAAAGTAGTAAGGGGGCCCACGAAAGGGTTCAGAATGCGCGCCCGCGCATCTACGCTTCCAGGCAAAAGGTCGAACTTGATTTAGCCTGAGGTCCTCGGCGTTCGAGCGAAGTAATCCTATACCTGACGGTTGCTCCTGTCATCATCCGAACCAACCGGCTCCGGCGAAATTTGTTTGATCCCGGTCGATTCCCGTCCTTGATACTCTTAGAGACTCTTGTTCAACGCCATGCGCCGCTCAACCCAGGTCACCGCCCCACTCCTCGCCGCCACCGCCCTCTCCATCCTCACCGGCTGCCGCAAGCCCGAGATGCAACGCTGCGTCGACGAACAAAATCGCGTCGTCGACGACAAGCTCTGCGCCAATCTCCCCGACCAGCAAGGCATCCAGCAACGTCCCGACGGCCACGGCGGCTTCCTCCCTCTCTTCATCCCCTACCACTACTACTACGGCGGCTGGGGAGGCTACGGCCTCGGCAGCGTAGTCGGCGGAGGCAGCTACGCGCCCGCAGCCGGTCGCAGCTACACAACCAGCTCCGGCGTCACCACCCGCGGCGGCTTCGGTAGCAGCTTCTCCGAAGGCGGCAGTCATAGCAGCAGTGGCTCAAGCAGCGGCCACGGCGGAGGAGCAGGAGAATAAATGCAGCGCATCCCCCTAACCCCCCGCGACAACTGGCAACAAAAAGTCGAATCCGTCGGCCTGACCTTCCATACCTTAGAAAACGGCAGCCCCTACTGGGACGAGTCCGCCGCCTACCAATTCACAGCCGCCGAGATCGACACCCTCGAAGCCGTCAGCAACGAGCTTCAGGAGATGTGCCTTGCCGCCGCCCAGCACATCATCGACAAAAAGCGTTACGCCGAACTCGACATCCCCGCCTCAGCCATCGAAGCCATCGAGTGGGCATGGAACAACGAGCCGCCCGCCCTCTACGGCCGCTTCGACCTAAGCTGGGCTGGCGCACAATCCGGCCAACCCCCCAAGCTCCTGGAGTACAACGCCGACACCCCCACCTCCCTCCTCGAAGCCGCCGTAGTCCAATGGCACTGGCTCAAGGACATGCCGTCGTCCCTCGTCTCCACCAAGCCCGACCAGTTCAACTCCATCCACGAAAAGCTCATCGCCAAGTGGAAAGACATCGACCCCTACCTCTCCAAGCCCATCTACTTCGCCGCGCTCGATAACCCAGAAGACCAGCTCACCGTCACTTACCTCCGCGACACCGCCCAGCAAGCAAATCTGGAAACCCGCGAGCTCGCCCTGCACGACATCGGCTGGAACGACTCGCAACAAGCCTTCCTCGACCTCGACGAACACCCCATCTTCTCCATCTTCAAGCTCTACCCCTGGGAGGCCATGCTCCAGGAGGAGTTCGGCCCTCACGCCCTCGCCACCTACACCGCCGTCCGCTGGATCGAGCCCATCTGGAAGATGCTCCTCTCCAACAAAGGCATCCTCCCCATCCTCTGGCAGCTGTACCCCAACCACGAGCTGCTCCTCGAAGCCCACTTCGACTCACCCGGCGGAATGAAGAATTACGTCCGCAAGCCCCTGATGTCCCGCGAAGGAGCCAACATCACCCTCGTCCGCGACAACGCCACCGTCGTCTCCACCCCCGGCCCCTACAACGGCAAGCAGATCTATCAGGCTCTCGCACCCACAGCGGTCTTCGACAACCGCCACACTGTCCTGGGCCTCTGGATGATCGATCAGGACTGCAGCGGCATGGGTGTCCGCGAATCCTTCAGCCCAATCACCGGCAACCTGAGCTCCTTCATCCCCCACTTCTTCAAATAAATAGAAAAAGGAAAGATCGAGCCGACCAACGGAAGGCCCCCGTCACTCCACGCACCCCGAAAAGGTATACAAGTCACGAAGTGACCGCCCCACGCGAAGTGGGCCCGTCCGGCAGGACAAATCTCCTAAACAGCCTTACGCTGAAACGTAGTCTTCTTCGTTCCGGCAAACGAATCCTTAGCCTTGAACGACTGCATCGAAGCCCCCGGCGCAGGTTTCGCACCACTCTTTACATGAGCAGCCTTCTCGCGCAGCGCCTGAAGCTTCGCCGCCTTCCGGCTCAGTCCGCCAATCTTGATCGAGCCCGCTTTCGGAATAAATTCGTCACTCATACAAAAAAAATCCTCTCCCGCTCCGCAGAGCTATGTCCTACAGATTACAGTCGCCAAGCCCATCACTGGTAGTCTAAGCTCTCTCGTACCCACTTCTTCACCTGAGCAGCCTGTGCCCGATCGCACGTCAGATCAGACGCCAGCAGCGCCCCAGTCTGACTCGACGCCACTCCTCCTGGCGCCGCTGCCCGAACACACCCCGCCCCCCGAACTCTCCGCCGCCCCATCGCGCAACACCCCACAGGAACCCGCCCCTATGCTCGACGTCCACCCCGCTCACCACGCCGCCAGCACCTGGCGCGACTTCTTCATCCACATCGCCACAATCGTCCTCGGCCTGCTCATCGCCGTCGGCCTCGAACAAACGGTCGAGCTCTTCCACCACCGGCATCAGCGTCATCAGTTGCAGGAAGACCTCCACAACGAAGCCGAACAGAACCTCCAGGTCATCGATCGCGACCTCAAAATGCAGGAGCTCGAGCCCTGGTTTTCGCAAGCCATGCGAACCGCGCCCCCTACCTCCTCGCCGCAGCAGAAAGTCCGCATCGCCTTACCCCCGCCCCCCTGTCTCCCCGGCTCCGTGGGCACCGCGGAGTTCCGCTACTTCGCCCCATCCCAGGCCGTCTGGACCGCAGCCAAAGAAAGCGGCCTCGTCGTCCTGCTCCCCGTCGCGCAGTCCCGCATGCAGGCGCGGCTCGCCCACAACTACGACCTGCTCGCCGACGCCCGAGACCACGCCTTCAACGGCTGCCAGGCCATCATCGCCATGCGCCAGCGTTTCGCTCAAACGGCCGCCGGCCAAAGCGCCCCCGAGCTCTGGACCATGACCCCCGAGCAGGCCGAACGACTCGCCACCACCGCGTCCGACACCAGAGTCGCCATCCAGGGCCTTCTCTTCCGCCTCCGCTGGTCCAAGGTCTACGAAGAAGGCATCGTCAACGGCGAATCAGCCGCCGACATAAAGATGATGACCATCAACCAGGAGCGATTCGAAGACCCGCCGCCGCTCGACCCACAGAAACCTTAAAAAGATGGGCACCAGCTATTTCAGAGGCGCAGCAGCGAGCCGGTTTGACGGAAGGGTGGGCCGGGTGCCCCATCTTCGCGACAGTCTCATCGTCGCTAAGGTGGGCATTCGCGCCAGCGAACCGCCTTCGCCTCGCACCCGCGATACCCTTCAACAAAAACCTGGTCACGAATCTTCACGGCTGCTAGCCTCAACCATGCTCAAAACCCTGCTTCTACTCTTCTGTCCCGCAAGCCTCCTGCTCGCACAGAACATCCAGCACATCAACCCTCCAGAACTCAACAATTCCCCCGCCTACACGCAGGCCGTCACGGCCAAGCCTGGAACCATCATCTGGATCTCAGGCCAGGTTGCCCAAAACGCCAAAGGCGAACTGGTCGGCAAGGGAGACCTGAAAGCGCAGGCGAATCAGGCCTGGGAAAATGTAAGGCTCGCGCTCGCCGGCAGCGGAGCTACGTTTCAGGACGTAGTAAAAGTGACCACCTACGTCGTCAATTACAAGCCGTCCATGCGCGACGATCTCCGCGCGGTACGACTCAGGTTCATGGGCGACGGCAAACCTCCCGCGGCCACTCTCGTAGGCGTCCAATCGCTCGCATCCGAGGATTGGTTGGTAGAAATCGAAGTCACAGCAGTAATCCGCTAACCCATGCGTTTGTTTCGGAGTAACCCGTGAGACCGCAGCGGCCCGAAGGACGCTCCGGCTTACCTCCGCAGCTGGCTCCACCCTTCGCGTCTGGCGGATGGATGACAGAGACCAGACGCAACATTCCCAGGTCTGCGAACGTTAGTAGATACTAGAAAGCACGATGTCC
>DATMPD010000078.1:0-12967 GCA_035567955.1 Edaphobacter sp. | reverse complement strand
GCAGGAACAGGCAACGGCAACCGCAGATCCCTGACGGGATGACAAACAAAGAAACAGACAACGGCAAAGACAGAAGTAGAGGCAAAGACAAAAGCAGAAGTTGAGAAGCACTTTGAGCTGGTTGGGAGATGAGCATGTTTGATTTGAGCAGTGTGAACGATGTTTTGGGGATTGTTACGGGGCGTGGCGATGCGGTGGTGATGCTTTGGCAGGATGCGGATGGGGCCTGGAAGCCGATCTCGTCGAATGATCTGTATGGGCGGGTGCGGGCGCTGGCGGATGTGTTTCGTGGGTGGGGGTTGGGAAAGGGCGATCGGGTGGCGATCGTTTCGGAGAACCGTTGGGAGTGGGCGGTGACGGACCTGGCAACGCTGGCGATTGGAGCGGTGGATGTGCCGCTGTATCCGACACTGACGCCGGAGCAGATTGGATACATGCTTCGCGATTCGGGAGCGAAGGCGGCGGTGGTTTCTTCGCGGGAGCAGTACGAGAAACTGATGCATGCGGGAGATCTTCCGGAACTGGAGCATGTGGTGGTGATGGATGCGGGGGAGTTCGGCAATGCGGAGAGCTTTGGCGCGTTGATGAAGGACGCCAAGGCAAAGCAGGGGAGGGATGCGGCGTTTGATGCGATGGCGAAGGCGGCGAAGCCGGAGGATCTGGCGACGATTATTTATACGTCGGGGACTACGGGCGAGCCGAAGGGTGTGATGCTGACGCATGGGAATCTGGCGAGCAATATTAATTTTGCTACGGGCCTGATGGGATTTTCGGAGAAAGACAGCTGCATCTCGTTTCTTCCGCTGTCGCATGTGACGGCGCGGCATCTGGACTACGCGATGATGTGCTATGGGGCGCGGGTGGCGTACTGTCCGAAGTTCGATCTGCTGCCTGTTGCGATGAAGGCGGTGAAGCCGACGATTCTTGTTGCGGTGCCGCGGGTGTACGAGAAGATCCGGCAGGCGGTGGAGGGGAAGTCGGCGTTGTCGCCGGTGAAGTCGAAGATTTTGAAGTGGGCGGTGGCCACGGGAAGAAAGCATCGGGCTGAGACGCTGGCGGGGAAGACTCCGAGTGGGTTGGGCTGGACGGTTGCGAACAAACTGGTGTTCTCGAAGATTCGCGAGGCGTTTGGCGGATGCGCCGCGGTGTTTATTTCGGGCAGTGCGCCGTTGGGGATGGATACGGCCGGGTGGTTTGCAGACGTGGGCATTCGGATCTTTGAGGGGTACGGGTTGACGGAGACGTCGCCGGTGATTGCGTTGAACTTTCCTGAGGCGCATCGCATTGGCACGGTGGGGAGGGCGTTGGAGAATGTCCAGTGCAGGTTTGCGGAAGATGGCGAACTGGAGGTGAAGGGGCCGTCGATCTTCAAGGGTTATTGGAAGAAGGAGAAGGAGACGGCTGAGGCGTTTACTTCGGATGGGTGGTTCAAGACGGGAGATATCGGGAATATCGACAAGGATGGGTACCTGTCGATTACGGACCGCAAGAAGGAGTTGCTGAAGACGAGCGGCGGGAAGATGATTGCGCCGCAGCCGATCGAGAACAAGTTGAAGGCGAATATGCTGGTGTCGCAGGCCGCGTTGGTGGGGGACAAGCACAAGTTTGCGTGTGTGCTGATCTCGCCCAACTTTGCTGCGCTGGAAGGGTGGGCGAAGGGGCAGGGGATTGCTGCGGGGGATCATGCTGCTCTGGTGAAGGACCCACAGGTGGTCAAGGCGTATCAGGAGATTGTAGACAAGGTGAATATGGGGTTGGCGAACTTTGAGAGTATGAAGCGGATGAGTCTGGTTGCGGAGGAGTGGAGCGTGGAGGATGGGACGCTTACGCCGAGCATGAAGCTGAAGCGGCGGGTGGTGGAGCAGCGGTATGCGAAGGAGATTGGGGAGTTTTATGTGGATGAGGCTACGGCTTCGCGGGTGTGAGTTGTTTTGAGGTCATCGAGTCGCTTTGTGATTGTGGCGGATGTTTTGCTCATATGTTGCCTGCTTGGCGGAGAAGCTTTGGAGGGAGGGCCTTAGTTTAGCTTGATGTGAGGAGGGGCTGAGCGGTTGTACCATTCAGAGATGACCATGTTGCGGCGGGCCAGCAAGGCGGGGCGGAAGTTTTTGAATCCGGTTCCTACGACGATTGGCGGGTTTAGGACGATCTTCAAGGTGCTTCCGCGTTTTTTGAGCAGCAAGGAGGAGAAGTTTCCGCATCGGGCGCTGGGGCCGTTTCGGACGGATGTGTCGGTGTATGGGGCTGCTCCGGCGAGCGGGCTGCGGGTGACGTGGATGGGGCACTCGTCGCTGCTGGTGGAGATCGATGGAGTAAGGGTGCTGGTGGATCCGGTGTGGGATGAGCGGGCTTCGCCGAGCACGTGGGCGGGACCGAAGCGGTTTTATGCGGCTCCGGTGATGCTGGAGGATCTGCCGGGTGTGGATGTGGTGCTGGTGTCGCACGATCACTATGACCATCTGGGGGAGGCTACGATTCGGCGGCTGGTGGGGTTGGGGTCGATGCGGGGGGCGAGGTGGGTGACTTCGCTGGGGGTGGGTGAGGTGCTGCGGGGGTTTGGGGTGCGCGGGGAGCAGATTGCGGAGTTGGATTGGACGCAGAGTGCGATGGTGGGTGGGCTGGAGATTACGGCGGTGCCCTCGCGGCATTTTTCCGGACGCGGGTTGATGAACCGGTTTGAGACGCTATGGTCGGCGTTTGTGCTGAAGGGGCCGAAGCATAGCGTTTATTTTGGGGCTGATTCGGGTTGGTGGGAGGGGTTTGCTGAGATTGGTGCGGCGTATGGGCCGTTCGATCTGGTGATGCTGGAGATCGGGGCTTTTGACGTGATGTGGGAGGGGATTCATCTGGGGCCGGATGGGGCGGCGCGGGCGTTCGAGGCGCTGGGCGGGGCCAATCCCGAGAGGCATGGGTTGATGATGCCGATTCATTGGGGGCTGTTTGATCTGGCGCTGCATGCGTGGCGGCAGCCGATGGAGCGGCTGCTGGAGGTGGCGGGGGAGAGGAAGATTAAATTGTGGGCGCCGGAGCCGGGGCGGCCTACGGAGGTGGTGGCGGGTGTGGAGGTTCGGTCGGATTGGTGGCGTGAACGCGTAGCTGGTTGATCCGGCAGTGATTTGCTTCTACATCTTGTGGGTCGATTGAGTGTGGTTCGGCCGTAATCCTGGGTCGGTTTAGATGCAGGTCACTGTTCGGTCGCCGCCTGCATCCAACTGGGTGCGATGAACTATTTTTCGGATACTCAGGAGACCGCTTCGCGCTTCGGCGATTCCATCGACGATCTTCATGATGTCTTCCATTGCCACGATGTTGATTTTGGTTCGGCGGAAGATTTTTTTGCGTTTGCCCGTACATTGAAATATCACAGTGACCTTCGAGGCGACGTGCTGCGCGTGGTGAAGGCTGTGATGGAGAGCGAGACCGACGTGTCGTTTCGCACGATTCTGACGGTCATCGCTGTAGCGAGCGGTGGGCCAGAGATTGCGTCGTCCGAGCGGGAGATGAGCATTCCGGTCAAGCTGGTCATCGAGTCTTTGATCGGCGTAGGCGTTTGCAGTCAACTTACTGCGGAGCACCCTGGCCTTTATTCGGATTTGACTGTGAAGGAAATGGGGCCGCCTGATGCGGCGGAGGCTTCTTTCTCGCCCGGCGGCGGGGAGGCGATAGCCTGCACAGAGGAGAACGCGTCCGTCCCAGTTGTTGGGCTGGAGGAGTCCTCGGCTGGCGGCGCAGAGACGGCAGGAGACGAAGATGTGCCGGGACAGGCAGGCATGGATGGGGCCGTCTTAGAGTCGACGGCGGAGGCTACGGTGAGTGATTCTTCGGACGATGAAGGTTTGCCGAGTCTGCCGAGTTCGCAGGGTCCGCCGAATGGCTATAGGGGTCCGTCGAACGGACATCAAGGTACTTTGAACGACTTTGGTGGATCGAACACGTTGGCTGAAGCTTTGAGTCGACTGGAGCTGAATAGCCTGCAACTCAAGATTTACCTTGATTCGATCGACCAGAGAATCAGCAGGATGGAGCCGCGACTGGAGAATGTTGCGCCGCATGTGCTCTCGACTGCAGCGGTTCACACCAGGGAAGAGGGCGCGGCAAGGTACTCCGCGACAATTCCTGCCGCGACGATTCCTGAGAAAACCGAACCGCGGCTGCCGCACAGCGATCCGCCTGTTCCGAACCAAGAAGACAGAGTGGCGGCTGCAGGTAGCGTAGCTAGCGAACCTTTGGCCGTGGTTGCGCGTCTACGGAGAGACTCCAGTGAGCCCTATCCCTTCCGTAGACAGATTGCGCTTCCGATTCTTGTTGGGGTTGGAGTGTTGTTGCTGGCTGCTACCCTCTTCTGGAGGTTCGGGCGTGACACCGGTTATGTGGTGATACAGCCGGCGAAGGCATCGGCGGAAGGCAGCCCCAACGTTGCGGGTGCCAACGTTGCGCCTCGTACGGCGGCTTCTGCTGGTGAGCCTGAAGCCGCGATTGTCAGTGGATCTCGGGTCGCTGGTGCCAGCGAGCGTTCGGGCGCTTCCACCAGTGGAGCGCAAGGAACGACCTTCGCGTCCAGCTATACGGGCGGAGAAGCAAGCCATCCGGCGGATAAGCCGACTCGGTCATCAAAGAAGTCGGCGCAGGTTCCTCTCCAGTCTCCGTTGCGGTCGTCTTCGTCTGCTGCCGCGCCAACGATAGCCAAGGATGGCGCCGGGGTTACGGATCGCTCCGATGGCGATGACGACTCGAGTTCTGTGCCGCTGTCCAATCGGCCGGTGGATGTGTCTTCAGGTGTCATGGCGGCGAATCTTTTGTCGGCCCCGAAGCCTTCTTATCCGACACTCGCCAGCCTGACCCGGACGCAGGGCAATGTGGTGATGGAGGCGGTGATTTCCAAGGATGGAACGGTGGAAGAGTTGCATGTGATTAAAGGTCATCGCCTGTTGCGGGGTGCGGCAAAGAACGCAGTGCGAAACTGGCGGTACCGGCCTTACACGATTGATGGCGTGCCGGTGGAAGTGGCGACCACGGTGAGTGTCGACTTCAGCCTGCATCGCTAGGCTGTGTGACTGGCGCATGATTGGGACCTATTCGGGCCGCCCCACTACCCTCAGGAGTTGCATTGCCTGGATTTTGCTCTTCGAGGACCATGCCCCGCTCGGCGAAGTCGTTGATGATCCAGCGGGGATGGAGGGCTAACCAACGTACGCTCATTCGAGATCAGGATTGCCAAAATCGGAGGGTCTGCAGTGACTTGGCTTCAATGGCTCGACGTCCCTTTGAAAGCATTGGCCGTTCTTCTTGGTGGCCTCTGGGTCTTGTTGAACTACTATCGGGGGAGGACCCACACCCCGCACCTCCAACTCCGTGTCTTTGCAGAAAGAGTGCTTCGCGACGGAGATGAGTACCTGATGATAAAGACTGAACTGAGTAATGTCGGCCTGTCCAGAGTCGACGTGGTAAATGAAGGGTGTATCGTGACCATTTCGGGTCACCGGCTGCCTAAAAAAGTCGAGTTTGTCATGGAGCCTCGGTGGGAAGAGCTGGCGAACCTTGATCTCTATAAAAATCAGGAATGGGTTGAGCCCAGCGGATTGCTGATCGATTCGCAAGTCGTCCCTTTACCTGGCCTGACTGGCAGGTTTTTGAGAGTTTGGGTGCACTTCGAAACCACTGCGGTGGCGTTGAACTCCTCGGCGATTGTGGCGCCGTTAGCGGCGACGGGCTTGACGAATCAAGCTACAGCTGAGAAGACGTAAATCAAGCCGCTGTCTGAAAGGCGTCCTGATGGAAAGGAACAGAGGTATGCGTATCGAGTATCGATTGGAACAAGTTGACCCTGAGAAAACCGCTGAGATAGCAAAGAAGAAAGAAGAACAAAAAGACAAGCAAGAGAAAGCGTGGAATGACGAGCATGAAAGTCCAACGCCTCCCAGGCAGAAGACAGGAGACTCCTTGAACACTAAGGATCGCGAGCTGTCATAACCGGAGACAACCGGATTCTGAGTCGTCGGCAATTGCGAACTGCGTGCCATTCTTGGCCCGGGTGTTTCTTTTGCGCCTAGAGTCAAGGCATGGGCCAGCTGTGGCGTATGATTTTTTCTGAAGTTTAAAAGCTCAAAGGAGAGAATGAATGCGGGTTGGAATGTTGACGGGGGGCGGAGACTGCCCTGGGTTGAATGCTGTGATTCGGGCGGCGGTACGCAAAGGGATTCAGCACCATGGCGATGAGTTTGTCGGGTTCGTGGAGGGTTGGCGAGGCGTTCTGGATGATGTGACGATGCCTTTGACGCTGGAGACGACGTCGGGGATTTTGCACAAGGGCGGGACGATTTTGCGGTCTTCGCGGACGAATGTGAAGAAGATTCCGGGTGGGTTTGAGAAGTGCGTTGAGGTGCTGAACAAAAACAAGATTGATGCGCTGATTGCGCTGGGCGGGGACGATACGCAGTCGATCTCGCTGGCGCTAAGCGAGAAGGGCGTGAAGTGTGTTGGAGTGCCGAAGACGATCGATAACGATTTGAGCGGGACGGACGCTTGTTTTGGTTTCGATACGGCAGTGACGATTGCGACCGAGGCTGTGGACCGGCTGCATTCGACCGCGGAGGCGCACAACCGGGTGCTGGTGTGCGAGGTGATGGGGCGCGATGCGGGGTGGATTGCGATTACGGCGGGGATTGCGGGTGGGGCGGACGCGATTCTGGTGCCGGAGGTGCCGATTGATATTGACGAGGTGTGCCGGTTGCTGAAGTACAGGCATGACCATGGGAAAAAGTTTGGGATTGTGGTTGCGGCTGAGGGGGCGCAGTTTCCGGAGTCGGGTCAGGCGACGCAGGGCAAGAGCGTGGACTCGTTTGGGCATGTGCGGCTGAGCGGGATTGGGCAGGCGCTGGCGGAGGAGATTGAGAAGCGGACCGGCTATGAGACCAGGAGCGTGAACCTGGGGCATACGCAGCGGGGCGGGACGCCTTCGGCGTTTGACCGGATGCTGGCTACACGGTATGGCGTGGCGGCGATTGATTTGGTGCATGCGGGGAAGTTTGGCCGGCTGGTGGTGCTGAAGGGGACGCAGATTACGGATATTCCACTGGCGGATGCGATTGCGAAGACGCGTACGGTGGGGGAGGATCTGCTGGCGGTGATGAAGGGGTTGCAGCCGGTGAAGTGAGGATTAGCATGATTAGCAAAGAACCCAGGCTTCGGGCCTGGGTTTTCTTTTGGCGCGCGGGCAAAGAAGAGCTAGTACTTTGGTATCAGTTAGTTAGTGGTTAATAGCTGAGATTTTTGTTGTATGCGGAGGAAAAAGGGGATAAAAAGAGGGTGTCGGATCTGATGCGAGATTCGGCTCGCTCTGACGTGGAAGAACGGAGACCTGGGATGGCGGTAGCGGTGCAGACTGCGGGGCGCGAGGTGATGGATATCCGGCAGGCGTCGGAGTATCTGGGCATCAGCGGGGATACGTTGTACCGGTATGCGTCGGAAGGGTTCATTCCGGCGTTCAAGCTGGGGAACCGGTGGCGGTTCAAGAAGTCGCTGCTGGATGCGTGGATGGCTGAGAAGTCGGGGGTGAAGGCGCCGACCCCGATTGCGGTGATGCCGAGGCAGAAGAAGCCGGTGGCACGGGCACGGTAGACGATTGTTCCAGCGGCTGATCTCGCATCTTGATGGTTACGTGATTTTGTTTGGCGCGATCGCGGTGGCGGCATTCTGGTTTGCGATTCAGCTCAGCTGGTCGGTGGTGGGGAAGCAGTGGTACAGCGTGGTGTGGAGGCTGCTGGCTGCGCTGGGCCTGTTTGGGTTGGGGTTTGTGATGATCTTCTTTACTGCGTTTGGGGCGTGAGGCAGTTGTCCGTTGACCGTTCTCAGTTCTCAGTTGTGGAGCGTCCTTGCTGAGAACGGAGAACGGATCACTGAGAACTGTTCTGTAGAGTGATGACGGTGATTTCGGGGGGGCAGTTGAGACGGAAGGGGAGACCTACGGTCCCGATGCCGCGATTGACGTAGAGCTGCAGGTTTTTGAAGCGGTAGAGGCCTTCGGGGTACTTCTCGCCCATTGGCGGGAGGATGAGCGGGCCGAGGAAGGGCAGCCGGACCTGGCCGCCATGAGAGTGGCCGGCAAGCATGACGTCGACAAGGGGACCGTGTGGGTGGGCGAGGACCTCGTCGGCATAGTCGGGCTCGTGTGCCATGAGGATGACGGGGCCGTCGGGTTTAGGGGGAATGGCCAGGTCCAGATTTGGGTGGCTGGTGCCTGGGTCGTCGACGCCGCAGAGCCAGAGCCGGCCACCGTTGCGTTCGATGGGGAGATATTGATTGACCAGGATGGGAGTGCCATGGGCGGTGAGGGCCCGGGTGACCATGGCGCCGTCGAAGGAGACGTCATGATTGCCGAGGATGCCGTAGCGGAGGGGCGCGGTGAGGGTGGTGAGGATCTCGGCGCAGCGGTGGAGGGCGTGGCCGCCGGCGATGAAGGTGAGGGAGCCGTGGGTGATGAAGTCGCCGGTGAGAAGGACGAGATCGGGGGCGAGGGCGTTCACCTTTTGGACGATGCGTTCGAGGAAGAAGGGCTCGGTGTACTCGTCGAGGTGGATGTCGCTGATCTGGACGATGCGATAGCCGTGGAAGGAGGAGGGCAGATTGTTGATGGCAATGGGGCGCTGGACGATGTCGAGTTCGTGGCGGGCAAATTCGCCAGCGTAGAGGGCTAACCCGGCGGCGGTGACGCCAGAGCCTATGAGGAAGCTTCTCCTGGTGAAACGTGGGGGGTGGGGCGGGGTGGAGCCGGGCATATGCCATGATACCGGGTTGAAAGGCAGGGAGTAGGGATTGGGGGGTAGAGAGTAGCAAACAGAGACGATGAGAGGTTGGGTAGAATCCCGATTCGGGAGAGTCGCTATTCGGTAGAATCAAGGAGATGAATTTCAATTTGCGGAAGAGAAGAGCGGCGGCTGCCGCTAAGGGTGCCGGTGTGGACGGGATGCTGGTAACCCACCTGCCGGATGTTCGATATCTCTCTGGATTTACGGGATCGAATGCGGCTCTGGTGCTGGTGGGCGCGCGGGCTGTGTTGTTTACCGATGGGCGGTATACGGGGCAGGCCAAGGCTGAGGCGGTGGGAACCAGGGTGGTGATTGCGAAGAAGCCGGCGGTGGTGGTGGCGTGTGAGTGGATTGCGGCGGCAGGTGTGCGGCGGTGTGGGTTCGATGCGGCGCATACGACGGTGGCGGGGCTGGAGACGATGCGGAAGGCGATGCGGGCCGGCGCATCGGCTGCAGGAGCCCGGCGGGGAGTGTTTGTGGCGGTGGGTTCTTTGGTGGCGAAGATGCGGGAGGTGAAGGACGCGGAGGAGATTGCAAAGATACGGAAGGCGGCGCGTGTGGGGTGTGAGTTGTTTGAGGGGATGCTGACGTATCTGGAGGCCGGGCTGACGGAGGTGGCGGTGGCAGCGACGCTGGAGTATGCGGCGAGGCTCGCAGGGGCGGAGGGGATGAGCTTCGATACGATTGTGGCCAGTGGGGTGCGATCGGCGCTGCCGCATGGCAGGGCTACGGGCGCGAAGTTGCCGAAACGGGGGTTCGTGACGCTGGATTTCGGTGTTATTCTCGACGGATATTCGAGCGATATGACGCGTACCGTGCACATGGGCAAGGCGATGCCGGGGGAGCGGGACGTGTATGATTCTGTGCTGGAAGCGCAGGAAGCTGCAGTCGCTGTTGTGGCACCGGGAGTGACGGCCGGAGAGGTGGATGAGGCGGCGCGAAGCGTGTTGCGGAGGGTGAAGCTGGATACGTACTTCAGCCATTCGACGGGGCATGGAGTTGGGCTGGAGATTCACGAAGGACCGAGGCTTGCAGCGAGGCAGAAGCAGGTTTTAGAGCAGGGCATGGTGATCACAATCGAACCGGGGGTTTATATGCCGGGGCGCTTTGGATTGCGTATAGAAGATATGGTTCTGGTAACGGCCGGGGGCGGAGAGATTTTGACGCCTAGTGTGAAGGCCTGGATTGAACTTTGACGGCAGGGAGTAGGGAATAGGGAGTAGAAGACCCGGCTCCGGATTGATAGTTGAAGATTGGAAAAGGCGCTCTTTGAAGCGCGGGAAGAGTGATGATGGACGGAAATAAGCTTGAAGAACTTCGCGAACTGGTCGAATTTTTGAAGGCGAACGGTATTGCCGAGTTCGACATGGAGCAGGATGACTTGAAGGTGCGGATCAAGTTTGCGGGGGAACCTGCGGTGGCTCCGGCTGGCGGATTCGATATGGCCCAGTTAAGCAGGCTGATGGCTTCGGCGCCTGCGGCTGCTCCAGTGGCCGCTGCTTCTGCTGGGGTGAGTGCTGCGGCTGCACTTGCGAATGAGCTGGAGGAGAAGCTGCATGAGGTGAAGTCGCCTATTGTGGGGACGTTTTATGAGTCGCCTTCGCCGGGAGCGCCGCCGTTTGTGAAGGTGGGGGATCAGGTAGAGCTGGGGCAGGTGCTCTGCATCGTCGAGGCGATGAAGCTGATGAATGAGATCGAGTCCGATGTCGCCGGCGAGGTGGTGAAGCGGATCGCTTCGAGTGGACAACCGGTGGAGTATGGGCAGGCGCTGTTTGCCATCCGGGCGCGATGAGGCTGGTTGTCAGTTCTTCGTTCACAGTTCTCAGTTGTCAGGAATCAGCAGTATCGCGGGAGTTACATGTTTCGTAAGGTATTGATTGCAAATCGTGGGGAGATTGCGCTGCGGGTGATCAGCGCATGTAAGGAGATGGGCATTCGCACGGTTGCGGTGTATAGCGAGGCGGACAGGAACTCGCTGCATGTGCGGTTTGCGGATGAGGCGATTTGTATTGGGCCTCCGCGGTCGGCGGATAGTTATTTGAATGTTCCGGCAGTGATTTCGGCTGCGGAGATTGCAGATGTGGACGCGATTCATCCGGGGTATGGGCTGCTGAGTGAGAACGCAAACTTCGCCGAGGTTTGCCGGGCTTCGAATATCAAGTTCATCGGGCCTCCGCCGGAGGTGACGCGGATGATGGGCGAGAAGTCCACGGCGCGGCAGACGATGAAGAAGGCGAAGGTGCCAATTCTGCCGGGTAGCGATGGAGTGATCGCGGACGAAAAAGAGGCGCTCGCGTGGGCCAAGGAAGTTGGGTATCCGGTGATCCTGAAGGCGGTTGCCGGCGGTGGCGGGCGCGGGATGCGGATTTGCCGGAATGCGGAGGAGCTGCCTTCGATGTACCAGCAGGCTTCAACGGAAGCGGCGAATGCGTTCGGCAACGGTGACATGTACATGGAGAAGTTTATCGAGCGGCCGCGGCATATCGAGTTTCAGGTGCTGGCTGATGAGCATGGGAATGTGATGAGCCTGGGGGAGCGGGAGTGCTCGATTCAGCGGCGGCACCAGAAGCTGATTGAAGAGGCGCCGAGTTTGATGGTGACTCCGAAGCTGCGGGAGGAGCTGGGGAAGACGATCAAGAAGGCGCTCGAGAATATCGGGTATTGGAATGCTGGGACGATTGAGTTTTTGATGGATGAGGATGGGAAGATTTACTTCATCGAGATGAATACGCGGATCCAGGTTGAGCATTGTGTAACGGAGATGGTTACAGGAATCGATCTGGTGAAGGCGCAGCTGCGGATTGCTGCGGGGGAGAAGTTGGCGTCGATCATTCCGAAGCCGGTGGAGATTCGTGGGCATGCGATTGAGTGCCGGATCAATGCGGAGCATCCGGAGAAGTTCACGCCAAGTGCGGGGAAGATTACGGCGTTTAATGTGCCGGGTGGCAATGGGGTTCGGGTGGATACGGCGCAGTATGCCGAGGGGATTGTGCCTCCGTATTATGATTCGCTGATTGCGAAGCTGATCTGTCATGGGGCGGATCGCGAGGATTCGATGAACAAGATGCAGCGGGCTCTGTCGCAGTTTGTGGTGCAGGGGATTCATACGACGATTCCGCTGCATCAGAAGATCTTCGCGGATGCGGAGTTTCGCGCGGGGCAGTTCGATACGAAGTTTATGGAGCGGTTCTTCGAGCGGCAGAAGGATAGCTAAGTGGGCGCGTCTGCGAGTGGGCAACTTCCGCGGCTGTATCCGATTCTGGATGAGGGTTTGCTTGAGCTACGTGGTGTTGCCTTGGGACGGGTCGCTGAAGATCTGATGGCTGCTGGGGCGCAGCTGGTGCAGTACCGCAATAAGGTGGGTGAACCTGAGTCGGTTCTGCGGTTCGCGGCGGTTCTCTGGGAGGTATTTGCGGGCACTGGATGCCGCTTGATCCTGAACGACCGCGCAGATCTGGCTGTGTTGGCTGGTTTTGGCGGTGTGCATGTAGGACAGGGGGATCTGCCGCCAGAGGATGCGCGGCGGGTTGTTGGTGTGGAGCGGTGGGTTGGGGTTTCGACGCACAAGGACGAACAGGTGCGCGTCGCCGACGCGACGAGCGCTGATTACATTGCGGTGGGGCCGGTATTTGCTACCGGGACGAAGGTGGATGCGGAGCCGGTGATCGGGTTGGAGGGGGTACGGCGGGCGCGGGCGCTGACGAAGAAACCGGTTGTGGGGATTGGCGGGATTACGCGGGCGAATGCCCGGAGTGTGATCGAGGCGGGGGCGGATTCGGTAGCGGTTATCAGCGGTTTGTTTGTTGAGGGTGAGACGGTTGAGAAAGTGGCGAGAGACTTTCTTGAAATTTTACGGTAGAACTTACGGAACGTGAATTTTGTGAAAAGTACAACAGCAGATCCCTCCGCTCCGCTGCGGGATGACAACAAAAAAGACTCGCGGAGTGATACCAGAGACGTGTCGGATCTCGATAAAGGGTTGCCTGGTCACACAGAAGACATGCCGGGTGAGGCTGGATTATCGTCGACGGCTCCGCAGTTTGTGCAGGGGATGGGGCTGTTTTCGGCTACGGCGATTGTGATGGGCTCGATGATTGGGTCGGGCATCTTTATTGTTTCGGCGGAGATGTCGCGGGGGCTGGGGTCGCCGGCGCTGCTGATTG
>DATMPD010000077.1:0-6366 GCA_035567955.1 Edaphobacter sp. | reverse complement strand
CGATCTGCTCACCTCAACAGGAGAAGACCAATGAGCCCAAGGAACATCCTCCACCTGCCCGCCTTTGCCCTCGCAGCCGCCATCCTCACAACCGCAAGCCCCGCCCTCTCCCAAACCCCGACCATCCAGGTCAACAAAGAGAACCGCACGATCGCCATCACCGCCACCGACAAAGTCACAGCCCTCGCCGATGTCGCCAGCGTTCACATCGGCTTCATCGCCTACGGTCCTGACAATGATGCCGCCTACGCCGCCGGCTCCCGGCTCTCAAACGCAATCATTCAGGCTCTCACCGCCGCCGGCATCCCCAAAGACGCCATCGAGAGCGAAAACCAGAACGTCTCTCCCGTGCAGGAATACCAGGTCGACAAACTCACCCCCGCCGAAAAAGCTCAGCGCAAGTTCCAGGTCACACAAAGCTGGACCGTCCGCACCAACGCCGCCGACGCCGCCAAAACTCTCGACCTCGCCGTCAAAGCCGGAGCCAACCAGTCCGGCCAGATCGACTGGAGCCTCAAAGACGAGAACGCCCCCCAGGCCGAAGCTGCCGGCAAAGCCCTCCAGCGTGCCCGCACCGTAGCCTCCGAGATGGCCAAAGGCCTCAACGTCAAGTTCGGCCCCCTCCTCTTCGCCAGCAACGAAACCCAGGCTCAGCCGCCCGTTCCCATCATGCGCGCCATGGCCGCCTCACCGATGGCGAAAACGGAGCCCCTGGCCATCAATCCCCGCCGCATCGAAAAATCTGCCACCGTCTACGCCGTCTTCGCCATAGAATAGGCGTTCTGAAAGAGGGAACCCCAATGCCTGTCCACGAGTACCGAGAACTCAAGCCCACGCCCGAAGCCGAAGCCATCTACCGCCGCTGGCTCGCTCGTCTCAACGACGAGTTCACCCGCCACAACAAGCCCGACATCCGCTCCCAGATCGTCCGCGATGAGCTCGTCCAGCTCTACCTCGGCAAGCCCTACCCCGGCCCCCCCAAGGCGACCCTCAACCACGAGCTCGCCATGCACACCCTCGTCGAGAGCCTCGACCCCCGCAACGCCACCCTCGAACCCGAGTACTACGGCGACGTCGACGCCGAAAAATACGCCATCCGCAAGCCCCTCATCTGGTTCTGGCAGATGTTCGACCGCTCCCCCGTCGGCCTCAACCACTGGCTCGGCTTCCGCTTCCGCTGCATGCTTGGCCGCCATATCTTCCGCCACCTCGGCAAACACGTCAAAATATTCCACAACGTCGAATTCACCTACGGCTACAACCTCACCATCAGCGACTGGTGCACCATCCACAAAAACGTCATGCTCGACGACCGAGGCGAGATCATCCTCCACGAGGGCACCAGTGTCTCCGACTACGCCAACGTCTACTCCCACACCCACAACATCAACCACCAGGCCGACGTCACCAACAAGGTCACCGAGCTAGGCCCCCATGCCCGCATCACCTACCATGCCACCGTCCTCGCCGGAGCCAACGTAGGCGAAAACGCTATGCTCGGAGCCCTGGGACTAGCCACCAAACCCGTCCCTCCAAGCACCGTCGCCGTAGGCATCCCAGCTCACGTCAAACGCCGTAAAGAGGCACACCAGCCTGCCACGGAGACACTCTAGACAAATTAGCGGTGCTGGAATAGCTGTGCTGGGCCCACGTTCTTAAGTTGTCATCCGAACCCTGAGCCCGTCGAAGGGGAAGGACCCCGAAGCATTCGACTCACCCAAACCGATCGTCCCTTTCAACCATTGCTTCACCGCCGTTGCCGTTGTCGTTGAGGATTAAGCGTAGGGCTTTAGCCCTACGAAAAAAATCACGGCAGATGAGGGGCTTTAGCCCCGGGCTTTTCTTTGCTGAACACGGAGAGGAAGCATCTACCTCACCCACTGCGAATCTTTACGGTTTCATCACGCGAAATTCAGTAGACTTGGTTAGTTATGCCTCTGAACGTCGTCGTCATCTTCTTCGAGATCGTCGTCTTGATCCTCGCCTTCAGTGTCCACGAGTGCGCTCATGCATGGACCGCCTGGCGCCTCGGCGATCCCACCGCCCGTATGCTCGGCCGCGTCACCCTCAATCCCCTCAAACACCTCGACCCCATCGGCTCCGTCGTCTTCCCGCTCATCTCTCTGGTCTACGGCGGCTTCCTCATCGGCTGGGCCAAGCCCACTCCCGTCACCGGACGCAACTTCAAGAACTACCGCCGCGACGACATCCTCGTCACCCTCGCCGGCCCCGCCAGCAACCTGCTCTCCGCCACCATCGCCCTCGTCCTGCTCATCATCGTCAAACACGCGCTCCCCGCCGGAGATGCCTCCATCGCCACCGCCGTCGCCATCGCCCAGCACATTCCCGGCGTCGCGACCGAAGGCCTTCCCGCACTCTTCCCCATCGCGCTCTTCCTCTACTTCGTCATCTTCATCAACCTGCTGCTCTTCGTCTTCAACCTCATTCCCCTGCCGCCGCTCGACGGCAGCCATATCCTCCGCCACTTTCTCCCCTACAAGGCCGCCCAACTCTACGACCGCATGGGCATGTTCGCCCTCCTCATCCTCTTCCTTCTCGGCGGCCGGTTCATCGCAGCCTTCTTCTACCCCATCTACAACGTCTTCAACCACATCCTCTTCTCCGTATAAGAGCTGTCGTCGCCCATCGGCGCAGTGGAGAAACCCGCCGGCGGCGTTCTCTTCGCGGTCAAGCCTTAGCGCAACGAGCCGTCGTCCTCGGCTCCCTCGCCTGTCGTTGCAGCAGCAGCCGGGGACGAGTCCGTCCGCACAGTCGGATACTTGATGCCCAACTGCTCCAGATAGGTCGAGTACTTGGCAGCATCGTAGTAGTACTTCTTCATCTCCGGGCGATACTTGTCCATCGTGCCCTTGTTCAGCCAGATCGAGGGTTTGTCCGAGGGTCGAAGGAACGGCTGATACTTCACATCCTTAGTCTGAACCTCGTTGAAGTAGGCCTTGGCACTAGTCACCAGCGATGGTTTGGTCATCAGATCGAACAGCGTAAGCGCCTGAACCTTCGCCCCCGCGACCGCGCCCTTATGCGCAATCGGAGTAGCCATCGCAATTCCATTCGCCCAGTTGTGTCCAGGAAGATTGGGAATATTCGAAGGATAACGAAGAACGATCGTAGGCGCATTCCACGAGATATCGCCGATATCATCCGAGCCGCCGCCGTAATACTTTTCCGGATCGTTCGGTGTCTTCAACTCGTCGAGCTTCACCGCCAATCCCTTCTCCGGAACCTTCAGTTCATGCTGCAATGCCTTGGCCAGCGTCTGGTCGGCGTCGTCCCACTTCGGCAGCCCAATCAGCTTCGCGTTCTCGGTCGCCTCTTCCGCGATAGGTTTATTGAAGTGTCCCGGCCACGCCGTACCGATCAGCGTCGAATCCCACTTCGTATCCGTCATCGTGGCGGCGCCGGTCGCCATATGGTCGCCGATCTCCCACAATTCCTTGATATGCGGATAATCGGCCTCCCGGAAGTAATACCAGACTGAAGCGCCCTGCGGCACGACGTTCGGCTGGTCGCCGCCATTCGAAATCACATAATGCGAGCGCTGCTGCAGACGAAGATGCTCCCGGCGAAAGTTCCATCCCACATCCATCAACTCCACAGCATCAAGCGCGCTGCGTCCGCGCCACGGAGCCGCGGCGGAATGGGCGCTCTCGCCATGGAAGTTGTACTGAACCGAGACCAGGCCATTGTTGGAATATCCGCCATAAGAAGCTCCCAGGTTATCGCCGACGTGCGAGAACAACACCGCGTCGATACCCTTGAAGTAGCCGTCGCGAACGTAATAGGCCTTGCTTCCAAGCAACTCTTCTGCCACTCCCGGCCAGATCTTGATTGTGCCGGGCAGATGATTCTTCGTCATCACGTCCTTCACCGCCAACGCAGCAACGATGTTCACCGCCTGCCCGGAGTTGTGCCCCTCACCATGACCCGGAGCGCCCGGAATAATCGGATCGTGATACGCAACCCCGGGTTTCTGCGATGCCTGCGGAATACAGTCCAGATCCGAGCCAAGCGCGATCACCGGCTCTCCGCTTCCCCACGTCGCCATCCACGCCGTCGGGATTCCCGAGATCCCGTGTTCGACCTTGAAGCCATTTTTCTCCAGCAGCGTCGTCAGGTACTTCGACGTCTCGAACTCCTGAAAACCCAACTCGCCGAAGCTGTACATGGTGTCGATCATGACTTGCACCAGCTTCGCGTTACCGTCGACCTCTTTCAAAATCTGTTGTTTCAGCTCAGAGCTCTGTTCCGCCGTGATCGATGGGGACTGGCTTAGAGCCGGTGCGACGATCGCTGCCAGCAGTCCGAAAATAAGGCAAAATCTTCCACTACGCATGCGGAACTCCTTAGTGTTCTTTGTTTTTTGCAGGAAAAGGGCGCTGGCATGGAAGCGAGTTCCTGTGCCAAATCGGAGCTGGTGAATAGAACCAGGGGGAGCGAGAACCAGAATCGTCGACGGAGGAGCGCCGGGAGCAAAGCTCAAGATGGGAACTCCTGGATTTCGGTATGAGCGGCAGTGTACCGTAATCCAGCCGCGAAGCAAGATAGTTTTCTGCGTCACCCCAGGCAAAACAGGGGATTTAGAGGATGCTGAAAAAGTCGATGCCTTTTCGTCTTTTGGATTAAGCGTGGGCTTTAGCCCCACGAAAGACCTTAGGGAGGGCTTTAGCCCCGGGGGTCTTTGCTATTCCAGCCGCAACTGCACTTTTTCAGCACTCTCTTTAGCCCCACGTCTCTTTTTCCCGCCGCTATTTGCCTTCTCCCGCAGCCTCCCGGCAACCGACGCAGACAAAATCCACGCCCCAAAGGGGCCACTGCGTCAGCGTCACATCGACCACTCGGGAGCGCCCATCCGGGCCAATCTTGATCCATCGTGAAGCCTGCGTCCCCACCTTCCACTCCGAGTGATTGGCCTGTAGCCAACGCTCCAGCTCGAGCGTATTGAACCGCTTGCCCTCCAGGGGCTTCCAAGAATCCAGAAGCGCCTTGCCGGCTCCCGGATAAGGCTCCACTCCCTGCAGATACAATCTGCCGAAGTCGTACGCCTCTCCCTCGTCCACCTCCAGGAGCAGATTGATGATGCGGCGCGACTCATCAATCGACGGCACGGGAGCCGCGACCATGTTGACAAATCCCCGTGTCGAGTAGAGCTTCCGCAAATCGTACAGACCCTTGCTGAATTCGGTCGCATTGAAGAAGTCACCCTCCCGCTGCGAGAAGAGATCCCGTAGTTGCGCGACCGGGAAAACGCTCGCTTTATGGAAGCGAATCTCACCCAGACGGTACAGGGCTCCCGGCTTCACATTGGCCGTAACGTTCGCGATCGCTCTCCCCTTCGTTGGAAACGCAAACGTCGGCTCATCGACAGCCGCCTTGAAATACCCCAAATCCCGCAACGCCTGTCGAATGCGTTCGCGGAACTCGTCCACGTCCTCTGGGTATCTCTTCTGCTGGAAAGAGCGAACGATCCGCTCGCGATCGGCATCAGGCAGGCTATTCGACTCAATCACCAACTTGTTAATCCGGACACAGCGCGCCAGCTCGTTAGGGCATGGCTGTCCCAGTCCTGCCTTCGCCACCAGAGAGACCACGAGTACTCTGACCAGCATGCGCATGGCACATCCCACCGGGGAGTTGCCCCGATTGAGCTTCAGACGCCGAGCATTCCAGACGCTCCAACCGTAGGACGCATCAAAACGGCGCTGCCATCAACCAATCCAATTTATTTTTCTGCGTTTTCCGCCCAAAAATCGCCTGTCAAGTCCCAAAACCACCTAACTCCCTCATTCAAAACGACATCGAGTTGGCATGTTAGTTACCCTCAACCCGCTATACTGGATATAGAGATTAAAACAAGGAAGCCCCGGCCACTCCCCGGGGCTAACTCATTTAGAAAGAATATTTTGGACGCAACCCACTTGTTATGAATATTTTGCAGGAAAGCTCGCCCGGTAAATTATTGAATACGGATACTTTACGCGCGGGTAATGGGGGGGGACCCCTCCCGGGGGTGGCCTGAACTCATGCAAACTACCCCTAAGTCTCCATCTCCCACGAATCATTTACCCTTGCACTTGATCGCACATGACCGAAAATAACTCCATCTCCACCCGCCCCCGCGTCCTCAGTGGCATGCGCCCTACCGGCCGGCTGCATCTCGGCAACTACATGGGCGCCCTCTACAACTGGGTCCAGCTGCAGGACCATTACGACTGCTTCTTCTTCATCGCCGACCTCCACGCCCTCACCACCGACTACGCCGACCCCTCCACCCTCCGCCAGAACATCCGCGACGTCGCCCTCGACTTCCTCTCCGCCGGCCTCGACCCCGAGCGCTCCACCATCTTC
>DATMPD010000076.1:0-9071 GCA_035567955.1 Edaphobacter sp. | reverse complement strand
ACCGATGGTGATCGAGCAGACGAGCCGGGGCGAACGCGCCTACGACATCTACAGCCGTCTGCTGCGCGACAACATCATTTTTCTGGGCACGCCGATCGATGACAATATCGCCAATGTGATCATTGCGCAGATGCTGTTTCTCAGCGGCGAGGACCCGGAGAAGGACATTCAGCTGTACATCAACTCGCCGGGTGGATCGATTACTGCCGGGCTTGCGATCTACGACACGATGCAGTACATCAAGAACGATGTGGTGACGTTCTGCATCGGTCAGGCAGCGAGCATGGGAGCGTTTCTTCTGATGGCGGGCAAGAAGGGCAAGCGATTCGCGCTGCCGAATTCGCGCATCCTGATTCATCAGCCTTCGATGGGCGGACTGAGCGGACAGGCTACCGATATCGACATCCACGCGCGCGAAATTCTGCGCATTCGCGAGATTACCAACAAGCTGATGAGCGCCAGCACGGGCCAGACGCTGGAGCGGATTGAGCGTGACGTGGAGCGTGACTTCATCATGACCGCCGCGCAATCGAAGGAATACGGCATCATCGACGACATTATCGACCGGCCGCGCACGTAGTTGCGCTTCGTCAAGTACGCGTCGTTAAGTTACTGAGGAGCCCAGACCTTATGGTTTGGGCTCTCTCATATCCACGATGACATGCACGTCTATGACCATTTCGAGGTACAGCAACGGGTACCTGCAACATGCTTTACGGAACGAAACGGGTGTAAACTTTAACGTGTAGTGGTGTTTGCGCGGACCACTCGGGGAGCTGTCGTATCTTATGAAAACGTCACGGGGCTCAGACGAATCACTTCGTTGTTCCTTCTGCCATAAGTCGCAGGACGCTGTTGCCAAGCTGATCTCGTCTCCGTCGGACTATCCGCGGGCTTACATTTGCGATGAGTGTGTGGCGGTCTGCAACTCGATCCTCGAAGACGATCGCACGGAAGCAGCGCCTGGCGCCGCACCGGCTCACCTGCCGAAGCCGCAGGAGGTCAAGGCGTTTCTGGATGAGTACGTAATCGGACAGGACCAGACGAAGAAGAAACTGGCTGTGGCGGTTTATAACCATTACAAGCGCATCCAGATGAATAAGACGCGCGGCAACGATGTGGAGTTGTCGAAGTCCAACATCCTGCTTGTGGGACCAACCGGGTCGGGCAAGACGCTTCTGGCGCAAACGATGGCGAAGATGCTGGACGTGCCGTTCGCGATTGTGGATGCGACCACGTTAACCGAGGCCGGGTATGTGGGCGAGGACGTCGAAAACATCATCTTGAAGCTGCTGCAGGCGGCCGAAGGCGATGTGCAGCGCGCGCAGAGCGGCATCATCTACATCGACGAGATCGACAAGATTGGCCGGAAGGATGAGAATCCTTCGATCACGCGCGACGTTTCGGGCGAGGGCGTGCAACAGGCGCTGCTGAAGCTGCTCGAAGGCACAGTCGCCAACGTTCCGCCGCAAGGTGGACGCAAGCATCCGCATCAGGAGTTTACCGCTGTCGATACGACAAACATTCTCTTCATCTGCGGTGGAGCTTTTGTCGGGCTTGAAAAGGTGATCGGGCGGCGTATCGGCAAAAAGGCGCTGGGATTCAAGGCAATTGCGGACCCGGATGCGAAGGAAGGCGATGTGACGCCGATCCGGGCGCAGCGCGACGCGGAGCTGCTGCGACAGGCTGAACCTCAGGATCTGCTGAAGTATGGCTTGATTCCGGAGTTCGTAGGCCGCTTGCCTGTACTGGGGATTCTGGACGAGTTGGACGAGGCGGCCCTGATCGAAATTTTGACCAAGCCGCGCAACGCGATCCTGAAACAGTATGCGAAGCTATTTGAGTTTGAAGGCGTCAAAGTTACGTTCACCGACGAAGCGGCTCGTGAGATCGCGCGGGAGGCGTTGCAGCGGAAGGTTGGCGCCCGCGGTCTGCGAATGATTCTCGAAGAGTTGATGCTTGATCTGATGTACTACGTTCCAGGCAACAAGAAGGTCAAAGATCTCTCCATTACGGCAGAAATGGTGAAGAAACACAGCTTGACGCTGCCGACACTGCTGGAGAAAGCGGGCTAGCGGCGATGAGCGGAGTGGCGCAAAGGGACGCGCTACAGGAACCGCTCGGCCAGCAGCTTTGCGTACGTTCGCCAGCCAGAATTCGTTTGCAGCTACCCAGTTGCGGACTCCAATTCCACAGACGTTGTACTTTACCGGATGCACGGCAGAGTACAAGGAATTACAATCACCTGAAGCCGAAACGCCAGATGCATCGTTATTGGTGTTTTAACGTCTAATTGGAGAGCGATGACAAACCAACCCAAAAAAGCGCTGAGCGGCGATGTTCGCAAGCTTCCGATGATGCCTATCCGTGACATGGTCATCTTCCCCCATATGATGACGCCGTTTGTGGTGGGACGCGAATCCAGTGTGCGGGCTCTCGAAGAGGCTCTGTCGGGTGATCGGAAGATCTTTCTCGCGACGCAGCACGACGCCTCAGTGGACGAGCCGAATGCTGACGATATCTATGAGACCGGGACGATTGGGAATATCGTCCAATCCGTGAAGATGCCGGACGGCAATATTAAAGTATTGGTTGAGGGTGTGGAGCGGGCGAGAGCCACCGAAGTCAACGATGTCGATGGATTTTTTGTCGCGACGGTGCGCACCGGCCAGACGCAGTTGGAGTTGACCCCGCAGGTGGAGCAGTTGATGCAGCGGGTCCACTCCCTGTTTGAGCAGTACGTCAAGCTGCAGCAGTCGCTGAACTACGAGACCATGGCCGCCAGCGTGCGTGCGGATGAGCCGGCGAAGCTGGCCGACACGATCGCTGCGAATCTGCAGCTTTCGATTGAAGAGAAGCAGCAGCTCCTCGAGGTGTTTGATCCGGAGAACCGGCTGTCCAAGGTCGCCGACGTGCTGGATGTGGCGATTGAGAAGCTGAACATGGACCGAACCATTCAGTCGCGGGTGAAGCGGCAGATGGAGAAGGCGCAGAAGGAGTACTACCTCAACGAAAAGATCAAGGCGATCCAGAAAGAGCTCGGGCGTGGGGAGAAGTCTGAGTTCGACGAGCTGAAGAAGAAGATCGAAGCCGCTGGAATGCCGAAGGATGTGCTGGAGAAGTCGCTGCTGGAGTTGAAGAAGCTGGAGGCGATGCCTCCGATGTCGGCTGAGTCGACGGTGTCGCGCAACTACCTCGACTGGCTGCTGGCCGTGCCGTGGAAGAAGCGTTCGAAGGAGATTCGCTCGATCGAACATGCCGAGCAGATTCTGAACGAAGACCACTATGGGCTGGAGAAGATCAAGGAACGCATCCTGGAATTTCTCGCTGTGCGGCAGCTGGTGAAGAATCCGAAGGGGTCGATTCTTTGCTTTGTCGGGCCTCCGGGCGTGGGGAAGACTTCGCTGGGCATGTCGATAGCCAAGGCTACCGGGCGCAAGTTTGTGAGGATGTCGCTGGGTGGCGTGCGGGATGAAGCGGAGATTCGCGGGCATCGCCGAACCTACATTGGGGCGCTGCCGGGCCAGATTATCCAGTCGATGAAGAAGGCCGGGACCAAGAATCCGGTGTTCATGCTGGATGAGATCGACAAGATGGCCTCCGACTTCCGCGGCGATCCGGCGAGCGCTTTGCTTGAGGTGCTGGACCCAGAGCAGAACACGTCTTTCCAGGACCACTATCTCGATGTTGAGTACGACCTGTCGCAGGTGCTGTTTGTGGCGACTGCAAACGTGTTGCATACGATTCCAGGGCCGTTGCAGGATCGCATGGAGATTCTGCGGCTGCATGGCTATACCGAGGTCGAGAAGCTGGAGATTGCCAAGCAGTACCTGGTGAAGAAGCAGCGTGAAGGCACCGGGCTGACCGAAGAGCAGGTCGTGTTTGAGGACGATGCGCTCAAGCAGATCATTCGCGGGTATACGCGTGAGGCCGGCGTCAGAAACCTGGAGCGCGAGATCGGTAATGTGTGCCGTAAGGTTGCGCGCCGTGTGGTAAAGAACGGCTCGGAGCACAAGGAGAGCATCACCGGGGAAAATATCGGCGAGATTCTCGGAGTGGCGAAGTTCCGCGACTCGATGGCGCATGAGAAGAGCGAGATTGGCCTGGTCACCGGCCTGGCATGGACGGAGATGGGCGGAACGATTTTGCAGACCGAGGTGCAGGTGCTCGACGGCAAGGGTAAGATGACCGCCACCGGGCAACTGGGCGATGTGATGCAGGAGTCGGCTCAGGCTGCGCTCACTTATATTCGGTCGCGTTCGCACCATCTTGGGTTGGCGAAGGACTTTTACAAGAACGTCGACATTCATGTGCATGTGCCGGAGGGAGCGATTCCGAAGGATGGGCCTTCCGCCGGCATCACGCTGGCTACGGGACTTGCGAGTGCGTTGACAAAGATCAAGGTACGGCGCGATGTCGCGATGACGGGCGAGATTACGCTGCGGGGCAAGGTGCTTCCCATCGGGGGCCTAAAGGAGAAGCTGCTGGCAGCGCATCGCGCGGGAATCTTCGAGGCGATCGTGCCGGAGGAGAATCGCAAGGACCTGGCCGATCTGCCGGAGCTGATCAAGACCAGCATGAAGCTGCACTTCGTCGAGGAGATGGACCAGGTGTTGAAACTGGCGCTGGAAGGAAATCTACCGGAGCTGCATGAAGAGACGCCGGAGGCGCTGGCGCCTGTGCTGCCGGTTCCAGGAATCGATCTTCCGCAGCCTGTAGCTCACCAGTAAGAGCGGAGGCTCGAAACGACAAAGGCCGAACCCAGGGTTCGGCCTTTGTCTTACATTGCGGTGCTCTGCACTGCGCTGTTTTCAGACTGCTCGTCTGCCGCCGACGAAGTTCATGATGATGGAGATCACGGCGAAGAGGAGTAGCAGGTGAATGAGGAAGCTGCTCACGTGCAGGACGAAGAATCCTCCCAGCCAGAGGAGAACCAGCACAACAGCCAGAATCAGGAACATGAATGACCTTCTTTCTTCAAGCGTTTTGCCGCGCTGGGCGCGATGCTCTCAGGTCATATGAGCCAGAACGCGGAGGTTTCGTTGCTCCGTCAGGAAAACTTTGCCTGAAATCTCGAACCGCTGCTTTGTTCTCTTCGCGCACAGCCAGGGATCGGGCCAACGCCCGCGCGGTATAGTTCGGGCTAAAGCTTATGCGGGTCAACGGTTTCGCACACCGGTGTCAATCGCAACCCTATAAGCCACTTGCGCCGGTTATTTCGCTGCAGCCTGCTCCAACGCGGCAACGAACAACCCCGCCCATCGTGACACCTGCTCGGCGTAGGCGCCCGTCACCGCATCACGGCTGCCTTCGAGCACTGCCATCTGCACCGCAAAGTTGCCTACCGTGGAGCTCTCTGCCGCGCCGCGAAACAACTCCAACTCCGTCGCTTCCTCCGTCAACCGATTCAGATGGTCGTTCTGACTCGCCCCGCCCACAACAAACAGCCGCTTCAACTTCTTGCCACTATGAAACGCTACCCGGTCCAGCACCTTCGCATACCGCGACGCCAGACTGTGGAAGATCAGGCTGGCAAACGCCGGGGCGTTCTCCGGCCTGTCATCCAGAGCCTCAAAGCCTTTGCGCACACGCTGCGCATTGATCCGCTGCGGCATCCGTCCCGCAAGCAGGAGGTCAGGATCGTCCACATCGAGTAGTCCCTGTGGCTTCGCAGTCTTCTCCGCTGCCGCCACCAGTTCCGGCACCGTCCATGTCCGTTCCTCCGCCGCCCATGTTTCAATACATTGCCGGATCAGCCACATCCCGTTCACATTTTTGTGAAAGCATATTCGCCCGCCAACCGCGCCCAGATTGGTGAAGTTTTCCTCCGCTGCGGCGTCACCGTTCCGCGGCTGTTCCAGCAGCGTCCCTACCAACGACCACGTGCCCGAGCTGATGTAGGCCCAGTCGTTCCCCGTCGCCGGAATTCCCGCGATCGCCGATGCCGTGTCATGACACGCCGGCGCAATCAACACTGTGTCGCGAAACGCTGGCAACTCAGCGAGTGCCCCTCTCAGTCTGCCGATCTCCGTGCCTGGAGGAACAATCTTTGCTGCGCTCGCCAGGTCAAGATGCGCCGCGCTGAAGATCTCCCTGCACCACTCCCGCTGATACAGCTCCACCATCTGCGTATGGGTTGCGTTGGTAAGTTCGGCCACGCGAGCACCACCCCACCGCGACAAAATATACTCCGGCAGATTCAACCACTGCCGCCCCTCCGGCAACCCGTGCAACTGATCCGCATAAAGCTGATATAGCGTATTGATCCGGATTAACTGAACCCCCGTCAACTCACGCAGCCTCTCCGGCCCGATCTTCCGATGCAGCGCGCGCTCGGCCTTGATCGTGCGTTCATCGCGATAGCAGAAAGGATCCGCCAGAGCCTTCCCGTCCGCATCCACCCGCACATAGTCTACCGCCCACCCATCCACCGCAATCGAGCGAACACCTTCGGTCGCGATCGCCGCACTCCGCCGAAGTCCATGGTCGAGCCCAGCCTCGATCCTCTCGAGATCCCACTGCAGTCCTCCATTCACCTCGCGCGGAGCATTCGCGAACCGATGCACCAGTGTGATCTCCGGCCTATCCTCCCGCCATCGCAGCAGAGACACGCGGCAACTCTCCGCCCCCAGGTCCACCGCGATTGAAGCCCGCCTATCGGCAGGCAGCAACGCCGTGTCAGGCGTTCGCTTCTTCATCGCAAATAAGCCTCAGTCAATCCGCCATCAACCGGGATCAGATGTCCCGTCGTGCATCGAGCCAGCGGCCCGGCAAGAAACAGTATCGCCTGCGCGCAATCCTTCGGATCGATCGGCTGATGCGTCAACGTCCGCGTCGCGTAGAACTTCGCCAACTCGTTCCGCAACTCGTCGTCGGTCATCTTCTCTTCAAACGGCAGCTTGTACTTCTTCAGCGAAGCAATCACGCGATCCCGCGGAAACATCGTCGATCCCTTCACCACCGTAGCCGGTGAAATCCCATTCACCCGAACCTTCGGCGCCATCGAAACCGCCAGCTCCCGCACCAGATGACTCAGCGCGGCCTTGCTCACGTCGTACGCTTCACTTCCGCGTTTGGCGACAACAGCATTCGCCGAACTCGTCAGCACTACACTGGCGTCAATTCCCTGCTCAGCAAATATCTTTGCCGCTTCATCCGTCAGCAGATAGTTCGCCGTCACGTTCACCTCCAGCGTCAACGCCCACTGCGCATCGCTGATGACTCCATCCGGCGACGAAGGAAACAAGGCAGCTGTGTTAATCAAAATATCGATCCCGCCAAACTGCCTGATCGTCGCTTCGAGCGCAGCCTTGATTGCTTTTCTGTCGCGGATGTCGATGCTGGTCCAGCCCACGGCTTCCTTACCGGAGATCGCAGCGACCTCAGCGGCAACAGCCTCTGCGCCCTTCACATCGCGATCCGCAACCATCACGTGGGCTCCACGCTCGGCCGCCAGCAGAGCAACCTCACGCCCAATCCCGCTGCCACCGCCCACAATCAACGCCACCCGGCGGCTCAGTTCTTTCTCTGGAGGCTGCCGGCGAATCTTCGCCTCCTCCAGCTTCCAGTACTCAATCCGGAACGCCTCGCTCGGCGGTAGCGCAACATAATTCGCATGCACCGTAAACTGGTCCGCCGAAGCCGCCGGCCCCGCCTGCGGAATCTCTTTGCAGTCGATGCCAGCACCCAGCGCACCCGCACCCCGCATCACACCGATCGCATTGATGTAAAACTCACCGGTGATTCTCGCTTCCGTTCTGTTCTTCCCGAAGCTGAACATCCCCACACCCGGCACCAGCACCACCGTCGGGCTCGCATCGCGCAACGCAGGCGAATCCTTCACCGCATGCTTCTTGTAGTACTCCGCATACTCCGCGCGATACGTCTCGAGCGCCGTCTCTATCAGCTCTTTCAACTCAGCAGGATCCCCGGCAGGGTTCCACTTGATGAACATCGGTCGAATCTTCGTCCGAATAAAATGATCCGGGCAACTCGTCCCCAGATGCGCCAGTTTTTCCGCCTGCGCCGAATTCACAAACTCCAGCACCTTCGCCGAATCCGAGAAACTCCCAATCCACCGGTGCTTTCTTGAGACCGCACCGCGCAGATACGGCATGATCGCCGCCGCAATCTCTACGCGATCTTCACGCGCCTTAATCTGCCCGCCGCCAAAGACCTTGTACCCCGCCGGCGCATGCCGCTCGATAAACTGCCCCAGCTGATCGATGATCGTAATCGTATTCAGATAGCTCTCACGCTGCGTATTGCCCCACGTAAACAGCCCATGCCCACCCAGCACCACACCGTCGCACCCCGGAGTTTCCGCGACAATCTTCTTCAACATCATGCCCAGCTCAAACCCCGGCCGCTGCCAAGGCAGCCACGCGAGGCTGTGCCCAAACTCCCGGTTGAACTCCTCCATCTTAATCTTCCCGTTCGCCGAAGCCGCCAGCGCGATACCCCAGTCCGGGTGCAGATGGTCGACATGCGGGAACGGCAGAAATCCATGCAGCGGCGTATCGATCGAAGCCGCGACAGGATTATTCCCAAACGTGCACAGCGGATACATCTCCACCATCTCGTCTTCGAGATCAACGCCGCGATACGCCTTCTCCAGCGCCAGCAGCTTATCCATATAGAGCGTCGCAAACCCCGCGCGCTTGATGCTTCCCAGGTCGCCCCCGCTCCCCTTCACCCACAGAATCTGCTTGGTCTTTCCATCCAGCGGATCGACCTGTTCCAGCTTCGAGCTTGTATTCCCCCCGCCAAAGTTCGTGATCCGAAGATCCGAACCCAGCAGATTCGACCGGTACCTTAGCAACTCCGGCGCATCCAGCTTTGCCGCAACCGCCTCATCCCAACGATCTTCCAGAAACCGCAACCCACGCTGTGTTGTCATGTGTCAACCTCTGTCGAAATCAAGCCCCGACTATCATTCCACACGAAACACCAATACGGCAACTATTTCCAATGAGAAAACTCTGCCCCGAACACTATCGACGTCGCCGTTACTGCAACGACTCCCGCGTCACCATCCGATGAGCCACATAGTTATACGGCGGCACCGTCTG
>DATMPD010000075.1:0-5718 GCA_035567955.1 Edaphobacter sp. | reverse complement strand
CCCGGCGTCTCTCTTACCCTACGGGCTCCTCAGGCCCCGCAACCGGAGAGTCGAAAGTTCTCACGAACCACCGGTGAAACTTCAAATTCAGGTGAGGTAGAAAGATGAAAGTTGCCGTCTTCCCTGCCATGCTCGCATTGGCTGTAATCTCCACCGCTGCATCCGCGAAGTCCAACACCCCGCCCACCCGTACCCAGGCGAGCACCGCCCACCAGGACACCAAATTCCTCGAAAAAGCCAATCAGGGCAACGTCGACGAAATAGATCTCGCCCAACTCGCTCTCAAGAAGTCCAGCAATGACGACGTGAAAAACTTCGCGCAGAAGATGATTCACGATCACACCATGCTGATGGATAACATGAAGCCCTTCGCGAACGAAGCCGGCCTCCAGCCGCCCTCTCATCCCTCCGCCGCGACTGAGGCCGAGAAGCTCAAGCTCGATGTGCTTTCCGGCGAATCCTTCGACAAGGCCTACATCAAGGCCATGGTGCAGGACCATAGCAAAGACCTGGCCGAGTTCCGTCAGGAAGTGAAGTCCACCGGCTACCCGGCCTTCAAGAGCGCCGTCGAACAGGGCGAACAGGTCGTCCGCGAGCATCTCGAGATGATCAATCAGATCGCCAAGAAAAACGGAGTCGCTCCCGCCCCAGTACCCGCCGGCAACTAGCGATGTTGTGATCGAACGATCTTTCCTTTGTTGGAATGAAGGAGGAGCAGCAGGCGATAGCGCCGCGACTTGATAGCGTCGAGGTTGCCGCCCTTACTCTTCCTTCTTCTTATTCCGCGCCTTGATCTTGAACCAGATCGGGCTCCCGATAAATCCGAAGTTCTCGCGAATCTGGTTCGCCAGAAATCGCTCGAACGAAAAGTGCATCTTGATGTCCTTATCGGTAAACAGCACAAACGTAGGCGGAGCCACTGCCGCCTGCGTCATGTAATAAATCCTCACGCGCTTATTCATCGGCACAGAAGCCTTCTGAAAATCCACCTTCTCCAGAAACCGGTTCATCTGCCCGGTCGTCACGCGCTTCCGTCGCTCCCGCGCCACCAGCTCCACCTTCTTGAACACCTGCTCGATGTTCTTTCCATCGGCGGCGGAGATAAACAGTAGCGGAGCATAGTCCAGGTACTTCAACTTATCGCGAACGTCCTGCTCGTAGAGCTTCTGATCCGCCGGCGGCTTGCCGTCAAACAATCGCATCCCATCCTTGCCCGTCCTCGTCATCAGATCCCATTTGTTGACGACGATGATCACCGAGCGCCCGCTCTCATGCGCATACCCGCCGATGTTGGCGTCCGCCGCAGCCACGCCTTCTGCGGCATCGATCACCAGCAGCGAAACATCCGCCGCCTCCAGATGCTTCCGCGCCATGATCACCGATAGCTTCTCCGCCATCAGCTTTGTCTTGCCCTTCCTGCGAATCCCCGCGGTATCGACAAACCGGAACCCATGTCCGTCCCGCTCAACGACCTCATCCACCGCATCCCGTGTCGTCCCCGCAATCGGCGACACAATCGCGCGCTCGGTCCCGGTCAGCGCATTCAGCAGCGTGCTCTTGCCCACATTCGGCCGGCCGATGATCGCAATCTTCGTCTCGCGGCTCTGATACTCACCATGCGACCGCAGCATTCGCACCCGCTTCGGCGCCGGAGCGATGGAAGCGCCAGCGGCGACGGAAAAATCAGGCCCGCTCTCATCCTCCTCGGCCTCGTCATTCTCCGTCAGCATCACCTCAGGCTCTTCGATCATCTCCTCCGGCTCCGGAAGCACATCAAAGACCTCATCCAGCAGATCCCCAATACCACTCCCATGCTCGGCCGAGATCGGCAGCACATTCCTGAACCCCAGCCGGCGAAAGTTCTCAGCGCCCGCATTCATCGCATCGGTGTCCATCTTGTTGACAGCGAGAAACACCGGCTTCCCGCCCCGCAACAACAGGCGAGCGAGTTCAAGATCAGGCGAAGCCAACTCCGTCCGTCCATCGACAACCATCACGATGGCATTCGCCTCGTCGAGCGCCACCTGCGCCTGCCGGAAGATCTCCGCGGGAATCAGCGCCTCATCATCCGGCACCACGCCGCCCGTATCGACGATGCGCGCCTCGCGTCCCATCCACTCAATCTCGCCGTAGATGCGGTCGCGCGTAATCCCCGGCTCATCGCCAACGATCGACCGCCGCGATCCCGTCAGCCGGTTGAACAGCGTACTCTTACCCACATTCGGGCGCCCGCAAACTGCAATCAGCGGCAGCTCACGAGCCTCAGCACTCTCGGTCTCAGTGACCATCTGCGAGGCCAGCAGCTCCACATCGCGCCAGTCTTCCTGATCGATCCGCTCGCGCCCGGCAACATTCTCCGACCGCGGCGTCTGCCGTCCCACAATTCCATCCGCCGGCCGCACTGGCTTCGACCGTGGCGGCGTACCCTTCGGCATCCGCACCGGCGCGTCTCCGCGGATCGCCTTCCGCTTCTCTCTCTCCGGCGACTGCTTCGTCACCCGCGAAGCTCTATCCGCCGCCGCCCGCTTGGTCGAAAGCACCTTCCGCTTCCGCGGATCCACCGCCCCGGTCGTCGGCGTAGCTCTGGGCGCCCGCCCCTTCTTCGGCCGCGTGCTCGCCTGCCGGTGTTTCTTCCCTAACCGTTTCCTATCATCTCGTTGCGCCATAGTCGTGCCCTCTCGGCACCGCAGCGCCATTATCCATTATAGGGAGGTGCGCATTTGACACGGAAAGTACAATAAAGCTCATTATGCCTGCAGTCTTCCGCTATCGCGGTTTCACCTTTTTCTTTTATTAAAACGAAGGAACGCCGCGTGAGCCGGTGCACATTCACGTCGAGAAAGACCACCTGGAAGCAAAATTCTGGCTGATACCTGAAGTCCGCGTGGCCTACAATGATGGCTATGATGCCCGCACTCTTCGGGAGTTGCTGGAGATCGTCGAGACCAACAAAGACCGGATAGAGAGGGCATGGAATGAATTCTTCCGTTAGGGCAACGCGAGTGCACTTCGATCCAGACAGCATGTGGGTCGATCTCAGTGACGGCCGTATTATCGGTGTGCCGCTGGCATGGTTTCCCCGCCTCCTGCGCGCCACGACGGAACTGCGCGATCAGGTTCGAATCAGCAGCCGTGGTCTGCATTGGGAGGCGCTGGACGAAGACATCTCCATCGCAGGCCTGCTGGCAGGACAAGGCGACCAGACCACCAGCCACAAGACCTTCGCAGCCTAGTTGTATTAGCACCCCCGTATTTTCTTTTTGTATTTGTTCTTTCTCGCCTACGAGGAGTTGGCCAACCTGAAAGGTGGGTGGCCGAGGGACACGAAATTGGGTGCCCCATTCATCGCGCCTTTGTCTCATGCGATGAGTGGGTATTCGCGCCCAGCGCGAACCGCTCTCCTCCAACCAGCAACGAAACTAGTGCACCTAAGCTTGACAAAAAAAGACCTCCGAACGCCCCATCAAGGAACGGAAGCTCCTCGCCAGGCTCCACAAGCCCAACCCGAAGTCCAGACCTAAAGTATCTACTTCTAATACTTTGCCGCCTTTGCCGGGGAGGGGGGAGGGGTACAGCTATCATTAGCTAGCCGTCCCGATGTCCACCTCCGCCCCCATCTCGATCACGCCTGCCACTCCAGAGCATCTGCCGAGCCTTCACGATTTCTTCGCCCCCGGAGGAATCCTCTCCCAGTCCTCCCTCAACTTCGAGCATCGCCGCGGCCAGTACGAGATGGCCCGAGCCATCGAATCCGCCTTCAAAGAAAAGCGCCACCTCATCGTCGAAGCCGGCACCGGCACCGGCAAAACCCTCGCCTACCTCCTGCCCGCTTTGCGCCTGGCCCGAGAACGCCATCAGCGAATCATCATCTCGACCGGCACCAAAAATCTGCAGGAGCAGCTCTTCTTCAAGGACGTGCCCTTCCTAGAATCCCTGCTCGGCCCACTGAAGGTCTGCTACATGAAGGGCCGCGCGAACTATCTCTGCCGCCACAAGCTCTATGCATTACGCGACAACCCGCTCCTCCACGGCCTCGAAGAGATCGACCAGTTCCACCACATCGCACAGTGGGAAAAGACCACCGAAACCGGCGACCGCGCCGAGATCGACGCCCTCCCCGAAACCTCGCCACTCTGGCAAAAGCTCGACGCCCGCACCGAAGCCTGTCTCGGCCAGACCTGCCCCGACTGGGAGCGCTGCTTCGTCACTACCATGCGCCGCAAAGCACTCGAGTCGGACATCGTCATCGTCAACCACCACCTCTTCTTCGCCGACCTCAGCATCAAGCAGCAGGCCGCCAACGCCCCCGACGCCGGCATCCTGCCTGAAGCCGCCGCCGTCATCTTCGACGAGGCCCACGAACTCGAAGAGGTCGCCTCCAACTACTTCGGCATCGGCCTCAGCAACCAGCGCATCGACGAACTCATCCGCGACGTCGACATCATGCTGAAAGCGAAGAAAGCCAGCACCTCCGCCATCGAGAGTGCCTGCGCCACGCTGAAAGAGCGCTCCCGCATGTTCTTCGCGATCCTCCCTACGGAGTCGACAGGAATGCCCGGAGCCCCCGGCCGCATGCCCTTCCACAACCGCGAGGCCTTCCTCGAAGAGAGCGGCGACTACTACACCGGCGTCCTCAACGCGCTCACCCGCCTCGAAGGGGAACTCGACCACTTGAAGAATGTGGAAGAGTCCCCCGGCCTGCGCAAACGCACTGCCGACATCCGCGCCCATCTCGCCTTTCTCCTCGAATCCCCCGACCGCAACACCGTCTTCTGGATCGAACGCCGCGCCGCCGGAGGAGTCCGCAACCTGGCTCGAGGCGCAGCCCACGCCGCCTTCCACACTCACCTGCAAGCCACCCCCATCGACGTCTCCGAACTCCTCACCTCCACACTCTTCGACAACTACAACTCCGTCGTCCTCACCTCCGCCACCCTCACCGTCTCTGGAGGCTTCGACCACATCCGCCGCCGCCTCGGCCTCACGACAACACGCGAACTAGTAGTCCCCTCGCACTTCAACTACGAAAAGCAAGCGCTCCTCTACCTCCCGCCGAACATGCCCGACCCGCGCGAGCCCGACTTCCCAGAGAAAGCCGCCGAACGCATCCGCCGCGTCCTCGAGATCACCAAGGGCCGGGCCTTCTGCCTCTTCACCAGCTACACCCAGATGCGCAACACCCACGAACGCCTCCTCGCCGAACTACCCTATCCGCTCCTCCTGCACGGCACCGCGCCGCGCAACGTTCTCCTCCAGCAGTTCCGCG
Organism: Edaphobacter sp.; assembly: GCA_035567955.1. Lineage (GTDB taxonomy): Bacteria > Acidobacteriota > Terriglobia > Terriglobales > Acidobacteriaceae > Edaphobacter. Next base: position 452 of record DATMPD010000075.1, on the reverse strand, counting down.
ATACGCCCAACGCAGTCCTCTTCGGCACCTCGTCCTTCTGGCAGGGAGTAGACGTCCAGGGCGAACAACTAAGCTGCGTCATCATCGACCGCCTCCCCTTCGCCGTCCCCAGCGATCCGGTCGTCGAAGCCCGCATGGAAGCCATCGAAGCTCTCGGCGGCAAACCCTTCTTCGACTACCAGGTCCCTAACGCCGTCATCACACTCAAGCAGGGCTTCGGCCGTCTCATCCGCTCGCTATCCGACCGCGGCGTCCTCATGCTCCTCGATCCCCGCATCCAGCGGCAGCGCTACGGCCGCATCTTCCTCGAATCCCTACCCCCCTACCGCCTCACCCAGAACATCCCCGACGTCGAGCAGTTCTTCGAAAACCCCTCATAGCGTGTCACTGCAACGCCGGCTCTACGACGGGGCCGGCGATATCCGCAAACGGGCCAACTTCCCCACCGCCTT
>DATMPD010000074.1:0-15611 GCA_035567955.1 Edaphobacter sp. | reverse complement strand
TACACGGCGCCTCAGCGGTTTTATATCGGGTTTGCGCAGAACTACTGCGAGAACTCAAGGCCGGAGCAGGTGAGGAACCAGGTGCTGACGGATCCGCATTCTCCGGACCACTTCCGGGCGAATGGCGCGATTGTGAACCAGCCGGGGTTCGCTGGGGCGTTCGGATGCAAGAAGGGTTCGCCCATGGTGCCGGTGAATAGCTGTCGGGTCTGGTAGAGGCGGTTCTCAGTTGTCAGTTCTCAGTTGTCAGTTACAAGGGGAGGGAGCTTCGGCTCTCTCCTTTTTTTTGCGACTGCTGAGTGTGCGAGAGTGGAGATATGGCGGTTTTGGAGAAGAGACGGGCGCTGGGGTTTGCGGCGTGTGCGGTGGCTAGTTGCTTTTGGGGGTGCGGGTTTTTCTTTGGCAAGATTGCGCTGGCTGAGATGAGGTTCTCGAACATGGTGCTGTACCGGTTTCTGTTTGCAATGCCGGCGTTGCTGCCTCTGCTGGTGACGCATCGTCCAGGGTTGAACCGGAGAGAGTGGGGGTTGTTGGTCGTCGCTTCGTTTTTTGGGGTTCCGGTGCAGTTTCTGATTCAGTTTTATGCGCTGTCGATTACGACGGTGAGCCATGCCGCGCTGATGGTTGGGACGATGCCGGTGATTCTGGCGGTGGGTGCGGCCGTATTTGCGCATGAGCGGATGGATCTTGTGGGGTGGATGGCACTGGCGGGATCGACTTGCGGCGCGGGGTTGATTGCTTTGGGTGCGGGCTCGCATTCTAAGGGTGGGGCTACGCTGGCAGGGGATCTGCTGGTGGTGGTTTCGCTGCTGATTGCGTTGAGTTGGATTCTGATTAATAAAGAGCTGATGGAGCGGCACTCGCATGTGGTGGTGACGGCGTATGGGTTGGCGGTGGGGACGCTGATGCTGATCGTGTGGGTTCCGGTGCGGTATGGGATGCCGCCCGTGGCGGGGGTGTCGGTGAGGGCGTGGCTGGCGCTGGCGGGGAGTGGGGTGTTGTGTACGGCGACGACGACGCTGTTGTGGAACTGGGGGATGACGCAGGTTCCCGCTTCGCAGGCGGGTGTGCTGTTGAATATGGAGCCGCTGATCGGGAGTCTGCTGGGCGTTCTTGTTTTGGGGGAGCGGCTGGGGCCGAGTGCGTGGGCTGGGGGCGGGTTGATTCTGGCTTCGGCGATTACGTTGACGACGCGGTCGAAGACGCGGGTGCGTGAGACGATGCCGGTCACCTGAAAGTGCGCGGCTAGACTCGAAGAATGCACGCGATGACGAAATTGGGAGGGGTGATACGGAAGCTGCACTGGGCGCGGGGGTTTCGTGCCGGGGTTGCTGTGTCAGCGGCAATGATCGTCTGCTACATGCTGGGCAAGCCGATGGGATGGGCTGCGCTCGGTGGATTTGAGACGATTCTGGTGGATAACGGCGGGCCTTACCGGAGTCGCCTGAAGACGATGATGACGGTACTGCTGGGCGGGGCGGTGGCTTGTGTTGTGGCCTCCATGGTGGCGGGAACGTTCTGGGTTGCAGTGTTGGTGACGGCGGCGTTTTGTTTTGTCGCGACGTTTGCGCGCGTGGTCGCGCAGCCGGTGGCTTCGACGAGCGTGATTGTGCTGGTGATTTATTTTGCAGGATTGGGCGGGGGAACGCATACGCTGCGCGGCGCTCTGGGAAATGCGGCTGCATTTCTGCTGGCGGGTGCGTGGGCGGCGGTGTTGAGCCTGGGGCTGTGGCCGTTGGATCCATTTCGTCCGGCCCGCCTGGCGGTGGCGGAATGCTATGCGATGCTGGCGCGGCATACCGCCGGGGTACAGGTGGGGTTAGGGCATGGCGAGGAGCGCGACGCCCAGCGGCTGCGCCTGCATGAGCTGCAGCGGGCGATCCGGACGCAGATGGAGGCAGCGCGCACGGCGCTGGCCACGACGGGCGCGAGGACCACGGCGCGAACGGTGCGGGCGCGCAGTCTGGCGGTACTGCTGGAGACGGCGGATATCCTCTTTGTGCAGACGATCCGGTGGACGGAGCTGGCCGAGAGGGTGAGCGATGAGGCCTCGCGTCAGTCGCTGGAAGAGGCTCTCCGCGGCCTGAGTGGAGCGGCGGGGGCTGTGGCGGAGGGGCTGCAGCAGCGGCCGCCGGATGGAGGTGCATCGTTTGCGCCCGAAGGGTCTCGTTCGCTGGAGCATGTTTCTGGACGAAGGAGAACAGCAGCGATGGGGATAGACGCTGCAAAGGGATCGCTGCTGTCTCATTTGAAGGCGGAGGAGCAGGACACGCTGCAGAATATCCAGATTGCGTTCGAGTCGGTGCGTGCGGTGTGGAGCGCCGTGGAGTTTCGCAGGAGTGCGGAGAGATGGACCGCGATTTCCCGCCGGGATTCGGGCGAGACGGGACAGATTGCTTCGTGGCTTACCGCGCCGTTCGAGGCGGTGCGGACGAACTGGACGTGGGAGTCGGTAATGATGCGGCATGCGCTGCGGATGGCCGTGGTGGCGGGTGTGGATGTGGTGTTGATCCAGGTGCTGCATGTTCCGCATGGGTTCTGGCTGGCGATGACGTCGATTATTGTGCTGCAGCCGTACGGGTCAGGGACGCTGCGACGTGGTGTGCAGCGGGTGGGCGGGACGATTGCCGGAGGCTTGCTGGCGGCGTTGCTTGTGGCCTGGGTGCATAGCGAGGGCGGAGTTATTGCGGTGATTACGGTGACGTCGGTGCTGACGCTGGCGACCTATGCGGTGGACTATGGGTGGTATTGCTTCTTCCTGACGCCGACTTTTGTACTGATGAGTCTGCCGCACCTGCAGGACTGGCACTTTGCCGGAGTGCGGATGGGGACCACGGTGCTGGGGGCGGCGGTCGCGGTGGTTGCGATGCGCGTGCTGTGGCCGGAGCAGGAACATATTGAGCTGGGTAAGCTATTGGGGCGTGGAGCAGCGGCGGATGCGTCTTATGTGCGGGCCATGTTGCGGTTCTGGGCGACAAGTGAGGCGACGCGGGCGGCGGCGGAGCGGGACGTGTTGGCTCCGGCGCGACGAAGCTGTGGGTTGTCGATCAATGATGCTGAGGAGACTCTCGACCGGCTGATGCTGGAGCCAAGGGTGGGGAAGGCCAGCCGGTGGGAGGAGGCGCTGACGTTTGTCACCTATCTGCGAAGATTGACGTGGGCGGTGACGACGCTGGCGGTGGTGGGAGCGGGGAGTTCATCGTCGGTGAAGAGGATGGAGGCGGTGGCGGCGAGGCTGGATCGGGTGAGTTGGGCGCTGATCGGTGGAGGTGAGGTGCAGCCGGTTGATGATCCGGCAATTGCGATGGGAACGGATAGCGGCAGCGTGGCCGAGCAGCAGATGCGCCGGGTGGAGCGGCAGGTGGGCGTGCTGGAGCGCGTGGCTGCGGAGTTGATTGTGAGACCTGCCGCGTGATTTTCTGAGGGAAGGAACTCCTCTTGTTTTTGCCGTGTTATACGTGCTGGGGGATTCGCAGCTTTTGTGTCGTGCGATGCCAGATAGTGGCGAGGGCGATGCCCGCGACGATGAGGCCGGCGCAGAGGCCTAGCCATAGGCCGACGGCTCCGCGATGATTGCGGAAGGCGATGAGGTAGCCGATGGGGAGGCCGATGATCCAGTAGCCGATTATCTGGACGATCAGGCCGGCGTGGGTGTTCCCTGCTCCGCGGAGGGCTCCGGTGGCGGTGATCTGGAGGCCGTCGAAGAACTGGAAGATGGCAGCGACGAAGAGCAGCGGGATGGTGGCGGCTATGACGGCGGGGTCTTTGGTGAAGCTGCCGGCGATGAGGTGGGGGACGAGAAAGTAGATCGCGGAGAAGATGGCCATGGCTCCGGCTCCAAGGGCGATGGCGGCCCATCCGGCAGAGGCAGCTTCGGCTGGGGCCTTGCGTCCGATGGCCTGGCCGACCCGGACGGCTGCAGCGGCGGAGATGGCGAAGGGCACCATGAAGGTGAAACTGGCGCAGTTGAGAGCGATCTCGTGGCCGGCGAGGGGGAGGCGGCCCATGGTGCCGATGAGGAAGGTGACGAAGCCGAAGATGGATATCTCGACGAAGATCTGGCCGCCGGCGGGGGCTCCGAGAAGGGCGAGGCGGCGGATGCGGGTGGGTTCGAAGTGGTGGACCATGCTGCTGAGGCCGTAGCGGTGGCGGCGTTCGATGCGCCAGAGCGAGATGACCATGAAGAGGGCTAAATAGCAGCGGGAGACGGAGGTGGCGAGGCCTGAACCGGTGACGCCTAGTGCGGGGACGTGGATCGGGCCCCAGGAGTGGCCGTAGATGAGCAGCCAGTTGCCGACGGCGTTGATGAGGTTCGCGGTGACTAGCGCGACGGCGATGGGGCGGACGTGGTTGAAGGCCTGCAGGTAGCGGCGGAGGGTGAAGTAGAGGAAGAGCGCGGGGGTGCCGTAGTTGAGTGCGCCGAGGAAGGAGACCGAGCCGGTGAGGACTTCGTGGTCGATGGGCAGGCGGAGCATGACGGCTGGGGCGCAGACGATGATGAGGATGAGGGCGAGGGCGAGACCGGCGGCGAGGAGAAGACCGTGGAGGAGCCAGCGGTTGGCCTCGTCGAAGCGGCCTGCGCCGTGGGATTGGGCGAGGTAGGTGTCGAGGCCGAGGAGGACGCCGGCGATGCCGAAAGCGATGGTGTTGTAGAGCACCTGGCCCAGCGCGCAGGCGGAGATGGCGAGGGCTGGGTTGGCCGTGTGTCCGACCATGATGGTGTCGACGATGCCCATGGACATCCAGCCGACCTCGGCGAGGATGAGCGGGAGGGCGAGCGTGAGCATGGGACGGATTTGGGCGCGGATGGACATTTGGTTTTGTGCGGTCTCGTTGCCGGGGACTCCCCCAGGGGTGTTATTGCGGCAAAGTCTTCATTGTAGGTAACTTAATGGTGGACTTGGGCAGCCTTGGTCGGAGCAGAAATCCGAGTGCGGCTACACGCATGCCACGGTCGGAGGGCTCTCTTGTCAAGTATCTCAAGTTTGAGCCGGTGAGGGTGGGGCTATTTCCGATATTTCATTTTGGCGTTTTGAGGGTTTTTTTGAGGAGAGGTAACTATGGTGTATCGCATGTCTCGGGTTGCAGTTGTCGGAGTTTTATTCTGCGCGGGTTTGCTGCATGCGCAGTTTCTTTCGATTCCCGGATTTGGAGGGAAGGCGAAGACCTCTGCCGCGCTGGATGATGTGAGGATCGGCTCCGGTTTGAAGGAGGCGCTTTCGGTTGGCACGCAGAGGGCCGTGAGGCTGGTGGATCAACCGGGAGGTTATCTGAACAATGAGGCGATCAAGATACTGGTTCCGCAGAATCTGCGTACTGTGGAGAAGGTTTCTCGCGGGCTGGGACAAGGGGCGAGAGTGGATGAGTTTGTTGCCAGCATGAATCATGCTGCGGAGAGCGCCGCGCCTGAGGCCGAGACGATATTCGCCGATGCGGTGACCGAGATGACGATCGATGATGCCCGGAAGCTTTTGAATGGTGGCGACACGTCGATCACCGACTACTTCAAATCGAAGACGTCGGCGCGGCTGGCGGTTGCCTTCCGTCAGCATGTCGAAGCGGCGATGAGCAGGAACGGTGTGACCCAGCAGTATCAGGCGCTGGTGGGGCAGGTGTCGTGGATATCGTTTGGGAGCGGCTCGAGTATGGACATCAATGCTTATGTGGTCAACAAGGCGCTTGATGGCTTGTTTTATATGCTTGGACAGCAGGAGAAGGAGATTCGCACGAATCCGGCGGCGAGGACGACTGCGCTGTTGAGGCAGGTGTTTGGGCATTGAGTCACTTTCGACACGGAGACTCAAGGCTAAACAGGGTGCTGAAAAGGTGAAGTTGCGGCTGGAATAGCAAAAGACGGGGGCTTAAAGCCCCTCCCTAAGCTACAGATCTTTCGTGGGGCTAAAGCCCCACGCTAATCCGAAAGACCAAGGCGTCGTCTTTTTCAGCGTCCTGCAACGGCTCTCCGGATGCTGATGCCTACCTTCCGTTGTTGGCGGCCTGCATGTAGAGGACGGCGTAGGTGGCGAGCCAGTGCTGGCCTAGATAGCCGGCATCGCCGATTTTGCGGAAGCCGTTTTGGGCGTTGATGGAGGCGAGACGGCGGTAGACGGGTACGCGGGGGTCGTTGGGTGGGAGCGCGGAGGCGATGCGGAGGAGGGCGGCGGCACGCTCGAAGGCGAGACCGATGAGGTGCGCTTTGGAGCCGAGAAGGCCGTCTTTGTCTTCGGCGTCGGCGTTGGAGCCTGCGCCGGCGGTACGGGTGGTGTCGATGTCGGCGGCGTAGACCTGGAACTCGGGGGAGTCGACCGGCGGGAGGAATGTATCTAGCCAGGTTACAAATGTCTTCTGGTCCATGACGCGGCTCAGGAGCATGGCTTCGGAGAGGCAGGGGGAGAGGAAGTCGCCGTTGCCGGGCTCGAAGGCGGTGGCACAGTTTCTGTCTTTGGCGAAGAATCGCAGGGCGGTCTCGTCGATGGCGGCCTTGAGGGCCGGGTTGGGGGCGAGGTCGGTGGTGTCGAGCGCGAAGTTCATGGTGAGGGCGGAGCTGGGGTGGGTGCCGACGCGGACGGGATAGGGGAGGCGCTTGAGGTAGACGATGTATTTTTCGGTTAGCTGCTTATTGAGGGGTTCGAGGTTGGCGGCGAGCTTTTTGGCGTCGGGGTCGTTCCAGGAGGCTAGCTCGCCGTGGATCTTGAAGAGCCAGGTGTAGCCGTAGGGGCGCTCGAAGTTTTTGCCCTCGGTGTCTTTGGCGTCGGCGAAGAAGGCGACTTCGCCGGCGATGTTGGTGGGGGCGAGGTGTTCGGTGAGGCGCTGGCGGATGATGGGAGCGAGCGCCATCTTCGGGTTTTGCTTGAGGAGGTAGATGAGGGTCCAGGTGGAGTTGACGGCGGAGTGCCAGTCGAAGCAGCCGTAGAAGGCTCGGGTTTTGTCGTAGTCGTCGACGGTGCGGCGCTTGGAGTCGTGGACCCAGAGGTAGTCGTGGGGGTGGTCGGGGGCGTCCTGGGGGTGGTCGATGCAGGAGAGCGGGAGGGCGGCGAGGGTGACGATCTGGGCGGCGTCGATGACCGGCGGGGGGATGTTGGGGAGGGTCTTGAGGTAGGAGGACGCGTGAGCGGCGTCGGTTTCAGAGACAGAGACGGCGGGGGCAACTGCAAGAGAGAACGCAAGAAGGGCGCTGAGAGTTCGCATGGTGGTCCTTGGTTGGGGTAAGTCGGGACAGGTTTGATAGTACAGAAGTTTTTCGCGGGCTGGCGAAGGGAAATCCCGCGGCGGCGATGCGACATTCATCTATCTGTAATCTTTGAGGGCGTGCGATTCCATACACTTTCATCCATGCGTGACGAACCAATGACTCATAGTTTTACGACGGGAAAGCATGATGAAATCACGATCCTGAAGCTGTCCGGGCCGCTGACGATTTCGACGATGTTTGGATTTCAGAATGAGCTGAGAGCGGTGAAGTCCAAGGTGTTGATCATCGACCTGAGCGGGACGCCGTACATGGATTCGGCAGGGTTGGGGCTGATCATGAACTCCCATGTGTCGCAACAGGACCATGGTGGAAAGATGCTGCTGGCCGGAGTGAATGACCGGGTGAAGGCGCTGTTCGAGATGACGAAGGTGCAGGGAGTGCTGACCAGCTTTCCTACGGTCGAGGCAGCGGAGGCCAGTCTTTAGACGACGCTGTTCGAGCGTTCGCGAAACGAGACAGACCGTCCCTGGCTGCGGCGGCGTTTCCTGCTAGCCTTTGCTGCGGTCAGTGAAACGGAAGAACAACGACTGTTTGGCGACTGGCTCGGCCAGGTCGTTGAGAGACGCCATCTGAGTGTGAGATAGCGGCGTGAATTCGCGCGCCAGGTTGACGTTTTCTTCGAGCTGCGCGATGTTGTCGCAGCCGATGATCACGGTGCTTACGGGGTGGGAGAGGGTGAAGTACATGGCGTCGCGCATGTTCATGACGCCGGGGCGCGTGGCGATGGCGGAGCCCTCCCAGGAGTGGTGCTGCTGGTCGAGGGATGGCGGGGTCCAGGAGGCGAGAAGCCGGCCGCGCGAAGGAACCTTCATGCCGATGATGCCCATCTGCTTTTCGACGACGAGGGGAAGAAGCTGGTCGGAGAAGCTGTGGATGTGGGTGTCGGCGGCGTTGAGGGCCATGAGGATGGTGTCGAAGTTGTGGCGGTCGACGGCGTCGATGAGCGCATCGGGGCGGTAGTGGCCGGTGACGCCGAGGAAGCGGACGACCTTCTGGTCCTGCATCTCGAGGAGAGCTTCCATGGCGCCGCCTTTGGCGAAGATAGCGTTGACGTCTTCGGGGAGGCCGACGTCGTGGAGCTGCCAGAGATCGACGTGATCGGTGTTGAGGAGCTTGAGGGACTTCTCGATCATGCGGAGGGAGCCCTCGCGCGTGCGCTCCTTGGTCTTGGTGGCGAGGAAGGCATCGTTGCGGCGGGTCTTCATGACGCGGCCGACGTACTGCTCGCTCCAGCGTTCGGGGCCTCCGTAGATGGAGGAGGTGTCGATGTAGTTGACGCCGAGGTCGAGGGCTCGCTCGATGAGGGGAACAGCGTTGTCGAAGTTGTTGGCTTTTTCGAGCGCAGCCTGACCGCCAAGGGAGAAGATGCCGACTTTGTAGCCGGTCTTGCCGAGGTTGCGGGTGGGCATGGCGGCGAGAGTCTTTGCGTTGGACGGCAGAGCCGGGAGCGGGGCGGTTGCGGACTCTGCGGTGCGCGAGAGGAGACCTGCGGCGAGGACGCCTCCGGCTTTGAGGAATTGGCGGCGGTCGGGGGATCTGGGTGGCTGCTTCACAGTGAAATCCTCAGAGATGCTGTCGCTTTGACACGGGCCAATTATAGGGCCTGAATCCGCGCTTTCAGAGCTTCAAATCGCAGGAGGGTTTCATTGCGGGGTGATGATGCCGCCTACGGGCGTTCTCGTGGGTAGGGCGACTTTTTTCTCCTGGGGGCGCTTGAGGTGCATGGCTTCGGCGGTCATGTCGGTGTACTTGAGGCCTGCGCCGGTGTTGAAGAGGACGACCTTGTCTGTGGGTTTGAGGTCGCCCGAGGCGATGAGGCAGTCGTAGGCTGCAGTGGCGGCGGCGCCTTCGGGAGAGAGGAAGATGCCTTCGTGTTTGGCCCAGTCCAAAATGCTCGTCAAGATTTGTTCATCAGAATGAGCGATGGCTGCACCGCCGGATTCGCGGACGATGTCGAGGATGATGGTGTCGGCGTAGGGCTTGGGGACGCGGAGGCCGGCGGCGAAGGTGGCGGCGTTCTGGAAGAACTCGCTGGCGGGCTTGTGCTCTGCGTATGCCTTTGCGATGGGGGCGCAGCCGCTGGCTTGAAGGGCGTACATCTTTGGACGCTTGCCCGACACCCAGCCCAGGGTTTCCATCTCTTCGAAGGCCTTCCACATGCCGATGAGGCCTACGCCGCCGCCGGTGGGGTAGAAAACTGCGTCGGGGTACTGCCAGCCGAGCTGCTCGACCAGCTCGTAGCCCATGGTTTTTTTGCCTTCGACGCGGAAGGGCTCCTTGAGGGTGGAGATGTCGAACCAGGCCTGGCTGACGGGGGTGTTGGCTTCCTTCTGGGCCTTCATATTTTCGGCGACCATGCGGGCGCAGTCGGAGATGAGGCCGTCGACCATGGTGACGTCGGCGCCGTAGACGATGCCTTCGAGGTAGTTGGCCAGGGGGACATCCTGCGGCATGAAGATGTGAGCGGTGATCCCGGCGGCGGCCGCGTAGGCTGCGAGCGCACCGGCGGCGTTGCCTGCGCTGGGGACGGCGAGGTGCTGGAGGCCATAGTGCTTCGCCATGGTGACGGCCATGCCGAGGCCGCGGGCTTTAAAGGTGCCGGTGGGATTCGCGCCCTCTTCCTTGATATAGAGGCCGGGGTAACGCTTGCTGTGGAGCATGGGCGTCCAGCCCTCGCCCAGGCTGACTGGGGTTACGTCCGGTAGAACACTTGCATAACGCCACATGCCGAGGCTGGCGGGGGAGGCGGCGGCGCGGGCGGCGATTTCGTCACGCTTTGCGGTTTTTTTGAGCTGGTCCATGTCGTAGCGGACATAGAGTGAGCCGGCGCAGAGGGGGCAGAGAGTTTGGGGAGTATCGGCTGAGATGTGGTGGTGACATCGGGAGCATTCGAGCGAAGCAATGATGGCCATATATCAGATATTACCGGATTCAGGGTCGTATGGGTAGCCTGCCCGACGGAAATTTTGGCTCCCGGATAGTAGCATGAGGGCAGCGCCGTGAGTCGACTTGCCCTCTGGGCAGGCCAGACCCGATGTGTTGTGAGATTTGAAGTATCAGTGATGCTGGAGCCAGCGACGGGATGAGAATTCCGTGACAACGCTGGCGGCAAGCAGACCCACGCTGATGGTGAAGGCGCTGACGAGCCAGTTGAATTCCATGCGGCCTTTGAGCATGAACCTGTCGAGCAGGGCGAGAACGAGAACCAAAACGGCCGCCTCGGCAAAGAACGACGAGCAGCGATGGGCTGCAATGGCGACCAGATCGAGCAAAGGGGAGCTCTTTTTTGGGATGACCCCGCCGCCTGGAGGAACAAGCGCAAGGCGAAGGGGTGATGCTGGGGGTTGGGGTAACTCTGAGATTTGCTGGGGTAAGACACTCCGGAGGGAGTTCGCTACATTTTTGTGAAACATAAACAAGCCTTTGTGATGCCTGTAATCAGGGTGCCGCAGTAGGGTTGTTTCTGTCCAGTGAATTTCCGGTAAATCACACATTTTGCGTGGCTTATTGATATCCATGCAGCGTGGAATGCGGAATAGGCATGATTCGGAATCGCTATCGAGGCGGCCGTAGGGTCGATGACCTGTTTTCCAGGGCGGCATTCAGGGATCAGGCCTCCCGATCTTGGCTGTTCGTTCCTTTGAAGGTTCACCCTCTGGCTGCTTCACGCAGGGTGCAATGGACCGCGAAGAAAGTGTTGCCAATCGTACTTCAATAGGCATACTATCCGTCTCGGTTCGGTGGAGTTCGCGGGAATCGCGCACTCTGGCCGAAACAAAATCAATCGCATGAACAGCTTCCCATCAATATACGTATCGGTTTGAGTTACATAACCAACTTCCTGAAGGGGCAGTTTACCTTTCAGCGCGCTTTGGAAGGATAAAAAACATGGCATGGTACGCCTATTGCATTGCAGAACGGCTGGCATTTCCGGAACTTTGCCGGCACCGCCGCCCGATGCCTCTGACCGGGGTTACGGGTATGTTCGGTAACCAGACCTTCCTTTTTCCCGCAAGCGATCTCGCCGTCATCGTCTCCGAACACAGCGCGGAAGACAGTGCACGGATGGATCAGCAGGCGGCTAAAGATCACGCCCGCGTTGTTGCAGACTGCTTCAAACTTTCGACCGTGCTTCCCTTCCGCTTTGGCACTACGTTTCAGGACGACGACGCGCTGCGCCGCTCGGTCCGGTCGAATCAACGCCACTTTCAGGCTAATGTCGAGCGTCTGCGCGGCAAGGCCGAGATGCATCTGAAGGTCCTGGTAGACGATATCTGCCCCGGCAATTCCGCTCGCGATATGACGGTCGGGCAGCAGTATCTAACCAGCCTCCGGGAGAGCGCGAGCCGGCAACGGGAGCGCCAGTCCAAGGCTCGCGCCCTTTCGATCCAGATGCACCGCATGTTCCTTCCGCTCGCCGAAGAGATTACCTGCAAGCGGATGGATACAGGCAAGATGCTGCTGGATATCGCTCACCTGATCGACAATAAGACGGTGGAGAGGTATCAAAACAAGTACACGTCGGCCACACAGGAACTGAAAGATTGCCGCATGCAGCTGTCGGGACCCTGGCCTCCCTATCACTTTGTGCACCGCACGACTCCGCAGCATCAACATAGCGCCTAGAGCGAAAAGACTCCCCACTCTTCCGGTCGGATCGCCGGGATGGTGGGGAGTCTTTTCCTGTCTGGCCTTTGTTAAAGCTTTTCTCTTCCTGGGTTTACCTTTCCGGTACAACAGCGTTGCTTTACGGCTGACCTTCGCCGTTCGTACACCTTTCGTCCGCTCTTTCGCATCGCACACACAATAGATACATGGCAGAATCAATATGTTCAGACCGCTAAGGCTGGACTTTCGCAAAGTTTTGCAAGGAGAACGTGGAATGGGGCGCTATACGAAGCTTTTTGCCGGAGTGGTTGCTACTGGGGTTTTAGGAGTTGGCGCTGGGGGATTGACTGCAACGACGCTCTTCGGCCAGGAGCCGAACCCTACGGCGCAGATGCCCCCGAAAGACCAGCCACAACTTGAGAAGCAGGACAACGGCATTTATCTGTACCGGGTGAAGGTGGTGCAGCGCGACCTCGACGCAGTGAACTATCTCCACCGCAATGGCTCGACCAACATCGGCTTCAAGGGCACAACGCTCATGCCTCTGGCGAAGGGTCAGGCCAAGGTTACCAGCGAGCGTGGAGGAATCCACATTGAGGCGAGATTTCAGGGGCTTACCCCGGCCAATGGATTTGGCGCTGAGTATCTGACGTATGTCCTGTGGGCGATCACTCCGGACGGACGGCCAAACAATCTTGGCGAGGTGCTGCCTGCAGGAACGAAGAACAATATCGATGTAACGACTGCCCTGCAGTCCTTTGGCATGATCGTCACGGCGGAACCTTACTTCTCTGTGACGCAGCCGAGCGACGTGGTCGTGCTGCAGAACGTGATTCTGACAGATAAGACGGCAGGCGTGCTCGAGAAGGTCAATGCTCACTATCTGCTGCTGCCGCGCGGTACCTACGCCCAGACGGAAGGGGCGAAGTCTAACCCGAATCCGATTACACGCGACGAAAAATCCCCGTTGGAGCTCTATCAGGCCAACAATGCTATCCGCATTGCGCAGGCCGCAGAGGCGGATAAATATGCCCCCGAGATCATGAAGGAGGCGATGCAGGACCTGCAAAATGCGACTGCCATCGACCAGAATAAAAAAGGGAATCGGATGCTGGAGATCACCTTTGCGCGCCAGGCGGTGCAACGCGCCGAGGACGCCCGGTTGGTAACCCTGCGGAGACAGGCAGCGGAGCGGCAATTGAACGCCGATAACGCGAAACGAGACGCGCAGAACCAGGCACAGCAATCGCAGCTGGAGGCACAGCAGTCGCAGCTCGCGGCAGAACGGGCCAGGGCAGCGCAGGCTGAAGCCGATGCGGATCGCGCGCGCGCTGAAGCGGCAGCTGCAGAAGCTCAGGCCAGAGCGGCAGCCGCGAATAAGAGCGCTACGGACGCGAATGCCGTCCGCGAGAAGCTTCGCGCTCAGCTCAACAGCGTTCTGGCCACGAGCGAATCGGCGCGCGGATTGATCGTGAATATGTCGGACGTGCTGTTTGACACCGGCAAGTACACGCTCAAGCCGAATACGCAGATCAGCCTGGCGAAGGTCTCTGGAATCCTGCAGGCCTATCCGGGGCTGAAGGTCCAGGTAGAGGGGTACACGGACAGCGTGGGAGGCGATGATTACAACCAGAAGCTTTCGGAAAATCGCGCGGATGCGGTTCGGAACTTCCTCCTCACGCAGGGGGTCCCGGAAACCAACATCACGGCCACCGGCTATGGCAAGGCGAAACCGGTAGCGGATAACGCCACGGCCCAGGGCCGCGCCCAGAACCGGCGGGTGCAGTTGGTGGTTTCGGGCGATGCGATCGGTGTCGAACAGAGCACTCCGGATGCTGCGCCTGCAGCTACAACTCCTCAATAACCTGACTACTTTAGACCAGGAACGAAAGGCTGCCCCGTGCGGCCTTTCGTTTTTTTGGATATAAGAAGTTATGGCTACTCTTCAGGGAAAGACCGTACTCATCACCGGGGCGAGCTCCGGAATCGGCAGAGCAACCGCAATCGCCTTCGCGCGGGAAGGGGCGCGCCTGCTCGTCTGTGCCCGCCGTCGGGATCCTCTGGAGGAGCTTCGGCAGACCGTTGCGGCTGTAGGCGCTCCTGCCGTGCACACCTTCCAGCTGGATGTTCAGAAGCGCTCTGATGTCGAGGCGGCGATCACTAACCTACCCGCAGACTGGAAGGACATTGACGTTCTGGTCAATAACGCCGGGCTGAGTCGAGGCCTCGCCAAGGTATATGAAGACGACCCGCAGAACTGGGAGGAGATGATCGATACCAACATCAAGGGTCTGCTGTATGTCACGCGTAGCGTTGTTCCAGGTATGGTGGCGCGAGGCCGTGGCCACGTGATCAACCTTGGCTCGACCGCTGCGTACATCACCTATGCGAACGGCGCGGTGTATTGCGCGACCAAAGCGGCGGAGAAGTCCATCAGCGAGGGACTCAAGATCGATTTGATGGGGACGCCGGTGCGTGTGACCTCGATCGACCCTGGGATGGTCGAGACTGATTTCAGCAAGGTGCGTTTTCGCGGGGACGAGGAGAGAGCGGCGAAGGTGTACCAGAACATTACGCCCTTGCAACCTGAGGATGTTGCCGATGCGATCGTGTGGGCGGCAAGCAGGCCGTCGCACGTCAATATTCACACAGTGGTGATGACCACGATCGATCAGGCCAACTCGACGGTCTTCAACCGTCGTGGCTGATGGCGTTCAGGAAGGCAGAACCAGGACCACCGGAGCTAGAGGTGAATCGTCCACCCCAGCTCAGCAAGCTTCTCTTCGATATCTGCGAGCGCAACGGTAAGCGCAGACCGCCGGTGCGGACTTGAGGTCCGCTCGGACAGAATACGTTCCCGCTGCAGCTCGAGAGCCTGCCGCCTGCGTTTGTTTTCTGCCGCTTCTGCCTGATCGTTGGCGACGGCAGGTTTTGGGGCGGCAGCCTGGTTTTGCTGTTCTTCCACGGATTTACTCTCCCATCCTCGCGACATGGGTCTCATTCTACGCCGTGTGAAATCAAGAAATGAATAGTTTCGCGTCAATACTGATCCGGTTGGACGTTTTTTGCCAGGCAGCGCATCCAAGTCAGCAGAGGAAACATGTACGCCTACCCGATAAAACAATTTGGAGTGGACCACCTGCAGCGGGTGGAACTGCCGATGCCGCAAATAACCCGAGGCAGGGTGCTGATCAAGGTCCACGCGGTCTCACTCAACTATCGCGACCTGATGATGGTGAAGGGACACTACAACCCGAAGATGGCGCTTCCGCGCATTCCTTGTTCGGATGGAGCGGGGGAGGTCGTCGCGATTGGGGAGGGCGTCAATCGAGTGCAGGTGGGCGACCGCGTCTGCGGGATCTTCATGCAGCAATGGCACGGCGGGCCGCCAACCGCGGAGAAATCGAAGGCGGCGCTCGGCGGAGATGTCGATGGGATGATTGCCGAGTATGTCCTTCTGGATCAGGATGGCGTCGTTCGTTTTCCCGAGCACCTGAGTTATGAAGAGGCGGCTACACTTCCCTGCGCGGGTGTGACGGCGTGGAATGCGCTGCACCATGCGGGCGAGCCCGCGCATGCGGCGCAGCCGGGCGAAACTATCGTCATTCAGGGCACGGGTGGTGTGTCCATCTTTGCCTTGCAGTTTGCGAAGCTGTTGGGGGCGAGGGTGATTGGAACGTCGTCGAGCGACGAGAAGCTGACACGCGCCATTGCTCTCGGCCTCGATGCAGGATGCAACTACAAGGAGCGG
>DATMPD010000073.1:0-2795 GCA_035567955.1 Edaphobacter sp. | reverse complement strand
CTCTTCGCGAATCTTTGCGCGGACGGGGCTGGAGTTAACGAGATCTGCGTCATAGCCGCAGACATTGAGAGCTACGGCGACGTAGAAGAGAGGCTCGCTGGTTTCAAGAGTAATGGCCGAGCCGCCCGCCTCCGGCTGTGCGACACGCGGGGCAGGTTTCGACGGCACATCGTTTGAGGGTGTGTCGGAACTGCTGCTGCTTGAGGAACTCGGTCGTTGGGCGCTGGCGGGGACGATTGATACGCAGAGGAATGACGAGGCGGCGAGGCACAGAGAAAAGAGTGCGTGGGACCGGCGGGACGACTTAGCTGGAGAAGACACGATAAGGATTCGACGCTCCCATGAAGTTTAAGGGAGCAAAGGGCGCAGTGGCAACCTGCCGCCCTGCCGCCGACTTACGCGTGGACTGAGATTCCCGAGAAAGTGAGGACGACACGCCCGCGGACGGGAGCGCCAAAGACGCTGGCCGGTTCGAAGACGCTCGTCAGGAGCTGATCGACGACCTGGATACGAACCGCTGGGTCGTCCGACCCGGAGACGATGTTGTAGTCGTAGACGCGGCCCTCGGCATTCACATAGGCTTCGACGACGATGACAGAGTCGTGATCGCTGACGATGGCGCTGGGACTGACCGTGGAGTAGAGATAGTGCGGGGCGGTCATGGCTCCCAGGGGTTCGTCGTTGGCCATCACAGGCTCGGGTGCGGCGACCATGCCGAGGAGAAGTCCAATGCCTCCAATGAAAATGACGGCCCCGGCAAAACCGGCGGACACCTGCACGAGCATCGGACGGATGGCGTTGTCCCACTTCAGACTCAGGGTGTCGAGCCAGCTTGCTTTTCTTCGAGCCTGTTCATGCGAGATGGCGAGACGAAGCTTGAGTCCGAGATCGGGAGGAGCCTTCGCCGGACCGAGGGCAACGAGCGACTGCTGCATTGCGCGGAGGGCGGCAAATTCGCTCGCGCAGACGGCGCAAGCCTCCAAGTGATGGGCGATCTGCTGCATCTGCCGGCCGCTGACGGCGCCGTCGAGGTAGGCCGAGAACAAAGATTGGCACTTCTGGCAGAATTGAGGGGTCATCGCGTCACCACCTCCTTGGATGTCTCTGCTGAAGGATACGACGCAGCGTTTGTGGTGGGGATAGCACTTTCGATACTGAGGAGTGCGCGCAGAGCGGAACGGCCGCGGGTGAGCCGTGACTTGACGGTGCCGAGGTTCACGCTGAGGATTTCGGCGATCTCTTCGTAGGCAAAGCCTTCAATCTCGCGGAGGATGACGACGGTGCGGAAGGCCTCGGGAAGCTGGCGGAGAGCGGCTTCGACGCGTTCGCGGACTTCAGCCTGGGCGGCGTGGTCGAAGGGCGAATCGGCGTGATCGGCGAGGGTTGCGCTGAGGCAGAGGCCGTTGCTTTCGTCGTCGGCGTTGGACTCATAGGGCGAGTCGATGGTGATCTCCTGCTTTTTGTGGCGCGACCACCAGCGCCTCTGGTTGGAGGCCTCGCGGAGAGCAATGCGATAGAGCCAGGTGCGCAGGCTGGCTTCGCAGTTGAAGCCGCGAATGCTGCGAAAGACCTTGATGAAGACTTCCTGGGTGATGTCGGCGGCGTCGGCAGGATCGTTGAGGCTACGCGCTATCAATGAATAGATAGGCTGATGATATTGCGCGATCAGGAGAGCAAACGCCGACTCGGAGCCGGCTTTTAAATCGGCTACGAGAGCAGCATCTTCGGTCGTGATGCCTATGGCGCTGGCTAGATTTCCCACTATTGTTCCCGCCTGCATACCGGGTCCCTCTACATTACGATTTGATGAAACAAGTTGCAAATGCCGAGCCTGCTGGGCTCGAATGGTAAGACAAAACAGCGCCGCCGGCGGCCGAGTGCTCGCTCACTCTATTATCTTTAGACACCAAGAGATACCGGATAAGTTCCCGCTCGCGTTGACGAAAGCGCTGCGGTCAGCCAGAATAGAAAGAGTCCTTCCTGAGAGTGGGCCTGTGGCGCAGCTGGGAGCGCGCTTCCATGGCATGGAAGAGGTCATCGGTTCGATCCCGATCAGGTCCACCAATAAACCTCCTACAATGAGTCTGTTGCAGACCCTGATTCGGGATCTCCTCTGTCTCCGAGGGTGCGGAAGGGTGCTGAAATTTTTCCAGGTCCAAGGAAAGCATCAATTCCACGACTTTTAGGCTCGCTTCACGCTTTTGCTGATCGACCGCGCGGGTGTAAATATCAAGCGTCGTGCGGCAACTGGAATGTCGCATCAATTCCTGAGCGACCTTAATGTCGATACCAAGCGATCTCAGGTTCGTCGCCAGCGAATGACGGAAGCTGTGCCAGCCGATCTGTTTTCCGGTGACTCCGATCCTCGCTAATGCGGGGCGGATGCTCTTCTCGAGGATGCTGTCGGGACTGAGGGGCTTGGTGCCTTTGAACCGGGTTGAAGGAAACAGAAAATCTACGTCGGTAGCATAGGGCGATTGCGCCCGCCACTCTAACAAAGCGCTGAGCACAAGAGGATGAAGCGGGACGGGGCGCCGGGACGACTCGGTCTTCGTCTTTCCGAAGCGGTTGCGTACGCAAGACCTCAGCACATTGACCTCCATCGTTCTGGTGTTGAGGTCTAACCATGTGAGCGCGATCATTTCGGAACGCCGGGGTGGCTTGCCCGATGTTTTGTACCAGTGAGGAGTTAGTGTAGCGCAGCTATCGTTGTGTTGGGATAGCCGCCGTCGGGGGTGTGGGGAAGTGGGAAGCGCGAAGCGGTTTCCAGTTCTCCATGCCCCTTTTTGGTTAGG
>DATMPD010000072.1:0-7607 GCA_035567955.1 Edaphobacter sp. | reverse complement strand
GGCAATACCAACCACTGGATGCGGGGCGGCAGCTACGGCTGGCAGGCAGCGGAGCAAGGGCTCTTCGCTATCTGCTGGACGAATACACTGGCCAACCTGCCGGCCTGGGGAGCGAAGACGCCGACCCTGGGTAACAACCCGCTGATCATTGCGATTCCGCGTCCCGGCGGGCACGTCGTGCTGGACATGGCGGCGTCGCAGTTTTCCTATGGCACACTTGCTGCCTATAGCAAACGCGGTCAGCCTCTGCCAGTCGACGGAGGCTTTGATACGGCGGGAAATTTGACGAAAGACGCTGCGGCCATCGAGGCATCGCAGCGCGCGCTGCCCATCGGCTATTGGAAGGGGTCGGGACTTTCTCTTGTGCTCGACATGCTGGCGGCGATGCTCTCCGGGGGTCTCGCGGCGCATCAGATTCCGCGCGACCCGACTCGCGAATCCGGGATCTCCCAGATTTTTCTCGCCATTGATCCCAGCTCTGTCGCGAATTCGCAGGAGCTAACCGAGGTTGCTGAGGGCATCCTCAACTCGCTGCGACAAGCGACGCCGGTCGATCTGGACAAGCCGGTGCGCTATCCCGGGGAGCAGACGCTGCAGCTTCGCGAAGAGAACCTTCGTCTTGGCGTGCCTGTGGATCCTGAGATATGGAAGCAGATCAGCGGTCTTCTCTAGCTGAAAACGATGTTCTTCCACCGGGCAAAAAATGCGACAGGCAGCAGAGAATCCGCTGCCTGTCGTTCGTTTTTTGCTGATGGCTTGACTTAGAAGTGGAACCCTATTTCAGCCGTCATGGCGCGTGGTGTGACGTAGTGCGTGCCGCTAAACGTGGAGAGGAAGTTGTACAGCGCGACCTTATTGGTGAGGTTGACGGCCGTCAGGCGAAGGCTCCATCTATACTTGTCGCCGCCCAACAGGTTGTCCTCGCCGACAGAAGCATCAAAGAGGCTCCGGGGTGCTACCCGCGAAGGGTTCTTATCATCGTTCTCGGTTCCTGGTGCTGGAATCGAGAGCAGGCTGGACGTGAGTTGATTGGCGAGGCAAGGCGTCGGCAGCGGGTTTGTGGGCGTAGCTTTTATGCCGTTGCAGGAGAGTCCAGCTTCAAACTCCTGATCGGCGGTAAACCCGCTCAGATCGATCGCCGGCTGACCATTCAGAGTTGTCGAAACGGCCTGGCAGTGGCTGTTGGGATCGGTCACATTGTAGCAAGGAGTCGATGCAGCATTGAGTCCGCTGTCGTATCTCCAGTTGAAGCCGATCCAGGGACCACGTTTGCCAGGAATCTGATACTGAACATGGGTAGTCTGGTTGAACTTTTCATCATGGTCGATACGGAACGGAAATCCGCTCTGTCCCACAGTGGCTCCCGCACCTGCGCTCTGCGGCGGGAAGAAACGTGCACCCACCGAAGACATCGAGACGAAGGCAGAGAAGTGGTGATAGCTCGGAAGATCGGCATGGATCACAAAGCCCTGAATCTTCGAGTTGTGCCAATCGATGGGGAAAAAGATGGGCGTATTGCCGAGGATGGAGAAGTCGAACGCGCTGTGCGTGTACTTCCAAAGGTAGTCGGCACTGACGACGATGTTCTTTCCGAAGCCCTGCTGGAATCCAGCATGAAACTCGTTCCGATACCCCGGCGTCACGACATCGTTGACTCCCGGAGTGCAGTTGAGCAGTTGCGAAAGGACGTCGCTTGCGCATCCCTGACTGGACAGTACGAGGTTTTCGTTGAACGGAGTCTCCAGTGTCCGCGCATAGGAGACGCGAAGAACCGTGTTCGTCGGTTTGACGCTGTAGGAGGCACCCAAGCGAGGCTCCGCCTGACGCGCAATCGCCAAACCGTTATAGAGGTCGCCCCGTATGCCCAGATTGAACACCCAGTTGCCGGCCTTGATCTGGTCCTGAACGTAGAGACCAAGCTCTTTTACGTCAGTGTGCCCGAAGTAGTTGAAGTAGGTTCCGCCACGGGTAAGATCGAACGGAAGCAGCACCGGGTTGAATGTTCCCCCAGCTGCCGGATCATTGGAGAAGGCCCCCGCCGCAGCACATTGGGAAGGATCGGTGAAGCCGGGAAGCGGCGCGCCGGTCGCATCGACGCATGGTGAGTTCGACGTCGAATTGATAAGAGCGATTGGATCTCTCTCACGCAGAAAGGTCTGCTGATAGAGACCTCCAATCTTGATGTTGTGTCTACCCTTCACAATGGAGTAGTCGGACCGTACGCCTGCATTCAGCAGGGTGCGGTTCTGGCTGATTGTCTGACTCTGGATCGGGCCAAGATCGGCCAAGGGGTTGTTGCTGGGATAGTAGTTGAAGGCATCTCGCCGGACGAAGCCTCCGAAGTTGAAGACCGCGTTTGTGCCGATCACATGGGTGTAGAGAGGAGCAATGTCGTAGGTCTCGATCTTCGCGCGCTGATCCGTGTTTCCCACATTGCCGAAGACCGGATTGGGGCTCGAACCATCACTCACAACATTGATGACATTCAAGTTGTCGAAGGTGTTCGGAGTCTGAAACCACGACCGCGTGTAGTTGAGATTCACATGAATCGAATCATTGGGTGTAAAGCTGCGGTCGACGCGATCAAAAAAGTTAAGCTCGTTACCCTTGTCGTGAAAAACGGCAAACTCGGGACCATCAAGGAACCTGCCTGAGTTCAGACCATCGATCTCGACGAAGTTTCCCCAGTTCTTCCCGCCGTAGGAAAGATCGAAGCCTCCCGTCGCGGAGCCGAAGGACCCGTAGGAAGAAGTTACGCTTCCGTGCGGGGTAGTCGAGCCCTGGCCCGAGCGAGTGGTTACGTTGATGATCAGGCTGGTCTTGCCACCGTATTCGGCAGGCGGAGCTCCAGGGATCGCCTCAATCGACTGGATCGCATTCGACGGGATCTGATTGGAGAATACCTTGCTCTGCTGATCGGTGATCGGCTGTCCGTCTACAGAGAACGAGTTCGAGGCGTGATCGCCAAGGCCATGGAAGAGACCGTTGGAATCGGCCGCGACACCAGGAGAGGCCAGGGTCACGAGCGAGCTGAGCGAAGAAGACTGGCTCTCAAGCGGCATTTTGTTGAACAGGTTGCGGTCTATATTTGTGTGCGCGGTTGGGTCATTGTTCATCAGGTCTTCGGCTTCAACCGTGACCGTGGTTGACGATCCCTCGACCTTCATCGGGATGGTTATGGTCTGCGGGATCGACGAAGTTACATGCGCATCCTGTGCGACAGGCGCAAACCCTTTAGCAGTAGCCGTCAGGTGATACGAGTTCAGCGGGAGATTTGTAAATTGGAAGTGCCCGCCGGAATCTGTGACCGTCGACCGGGAGTAGCCGCTGACGGGGTTCACGATTGAAACGACCGCCCCCGGAAGCACGGCGCCGATAGGGTCGGTTACGGTTCCGCTGACGATCCCTGAATTGGACTGGGAAAAAAGCGGCGAGACCGACGCGAACATGGAAATAACAAAAATGAAGACGCTTATCGCGCACCGCAATGACGAATGCATATACAACCCCCTTGAATTTCAAGCCTGAATTTTTTGACCCTGTTCTATGCGAGAACAAAGTCAACAGGCGGTGGTCGGGTGAAGAGTGCAAACGTAGAGAGGGTCTGGGTCGGAGCCGGCGCAACAAACGGCTCGACGACCCACTTGACCGGCGCGACCTGGTGCAACGTCACCGATGTCTCGGCCAGTTGCGCGCTCACATGTGCGGTGGAGCAGAGAGCGCAGTCGGAGTGGGAAAAATCCCCTTGAGGATGGACGTGAACAACCTGAATCGTCCCGCAGGCGACGACCAAAGAGATGCAGAGCAAGCAGAGAAGAAGTCTCCACGCGCCGTGCGTCTTCGATCTTAAGGTTAGATTATCCACTTGAATCTAATATATCGCAGGGTATTCAGAGCATGCCGATATAAGTTGGACGCATCACTTGGTCCTTTTGACGCATCACGGGGGCCGTTTTGTTGCATACGAGACTGTCAGCCGGAGTTTGGGGTAATTGCTTACACCAGTTGCACTTTGATCTTCTTCGCCCCGCGATCGACCATGGTGATGCGAAAGCTTCGAATCTGGCCCGCACGAACCGGCTCAGCTTTCGCCTCACTGGCAGTGGGTCCATTCTTCCACCGTGACGCCAGCATGGCGCTGAATGACGAAAGATCCACCGCGCCGGCCTGAGGCTGCTCTTTCGCCGCGTTCTCCAGAACCAGCCGCGCCTGGGCATGGATCCCTTCGCCCAACTCTACAGTGCCTTGCTCGCCCCCGATGTCGATCAGGCGTCCCGTGACGATCTCACCCACCTTGCGCTCGGCGATATATTCATCGAGACCCGTCGGTACCAGCTGCTTCATGCTCAGCCGGAGCTGTCGCTTCTCCTTGTCGACGTCAAGTACCTTTGCCTTCACCACCTGGCCGGCGCGAAGCACGTCCTGCGGCCGTTCGATCCGCTTCTCGGCGCTGATCTCGCTGACGTGAATCATGCCCTCGACACCTTCAGCTAGCTGCACGAACGCGCCGAACTTGGTGAAGCTGGTCACAGGCCCCTCCACCTGCGAGCCAACTGCGAACTTCTGCGACGCATCCGCCCACGGATCGCCGAGAGTCTGCTTCAACCCGAGCGACATGCGCCGCTCCGCCGCATTCACGCCCAGAATCATCACCTCGACGACGTCGCCCGGCTTGACCATATCGCCCGGCTTCCTTACTTTCTTCGCCCACGACATCTCAGAGAGATGAATCATGCCTTCAATGCCGGGCTCCAGTTCGACAAATGCGCCAAAGTCGGTGACCCGCGTCACCTTGCCGCGCACGCGCTCGCCGGCAGTGTACTTCCCTGCAACGGCGTCCCACGGATGCGGCTGCAGCTGCTTCATGCCGAGGGAGATACGCTTGCCTCCCGGCTCGATCTTAAGCACCTTCGCGTCGATCTGCTGCCCGATCGTCAGCACGTCGGCTGGTTTCTCGATGCGGCTCCACGCGATATCGCTGATGTGCAGCAGACCATCCACTCCGCCGATATCGACGAAGGCACCATAGTCCGTGAGGCTGCGCACGGTGCCTGAAACGGTATCGCCCTCGCTGATCTCCGAGTAGCGGCGCTCCTTCGTAGCCCGGTCGTCCTCTTCGGCGACCCCGCGGCGGTCGACGACCACGTCCTCCTCCGCCGCATCCAGCTTGATAATGCGGCAGCGGATCTCCTGCCCTACGAGCCGCTCCATCTCGCCGGCGTCGCGCGCGCCACTGCGCGAACCCGGCATAAACGCACGCACGCCGATGTCGACGGTCAAGCCGCCCTTTACCACACCGGTCACGGTGCCGACGATGACTGTCTTATCCGTAAACGCCTGTTCCAGCGCACTCCAATCCTTGGGCTGCTCCACTCGCAGGCGCGACAGCTCGTAGTACCCCTCCTCGTTGCGCCCCTTCACCGACACCTGGAGCCTGGTGCCCGGTTCCACCGTCTCCTTCGAATCGGCGAACAACGCCACCGGCAGGACACCTTCGGTCTTGTAGCCAATGTCGACGAAGACATACTCTGCCGAGACCGCAACCACGGTTCCCGATAGCTGCCTGCCACCCTCCCCCGACCTATGGGAGTGACTCTGCTCGAACTGCGAAAGGATTGTCTGGAAAGACTCGTTCAATTCGGTGGAGTCTGTGATCGGTTCGAGGGTAGGGTCGTTCTCTGGAGTGCCTGGGTTGGACATGAAACGCTGTGTGCCTCGTTCTTCCCGTAATTCACTTAGAATATCACCGCGTCGAGGCTGCTTTCTCTGGGCGAGGTGCTGCGCAGAAGAGTGATTGCAATTTGCTTCGCGGGAAACGTCCTTTCTGTCTTACGCTGTTCTCATGCTTTCCATTGCAATCGGTAAACGAGTGCGGGTCTTCGCGCTTGCAGTCATGACACTCTTCGCAGTGCAACCCGCTCTGAGCAGCGCAGCCGCACTTGACTCCGTGAGCCTTGCTCCGGAATCGCTGTCGAATGGAGCACCCTGCCTCATCACGGTCACCTTGCATGACGCAGCATCGCAAGTCACAGGCACTTGGCAGAGTCATCCTGTCGTGTTCTTCGCTAGGTCTGACCGCAGAACCTGGTTCGCACTCGCCGGTGTAGACGTCGAAGTGCACCCCGGCAACTACCCACTCACCATTGACGCCACTCTGAAAGACGGCACGCATCGTACGCTGCACAAGGACGTCCACGTCGAGGAGGCGCCCTACGAAAAGGTGCCGTTGAGCGTGCCGGACAAGTTTGTCGAGCCCAACGCCGCGGCTCTGAAAAAAATTGCCGCCGACAAGATCGTGAAGGACAAAGCCTTTGCCAACTCGGCTTCGCAGCCGGTGTGGTCGGGAGACTTTCGCCCGCCACTGCATCAGGCGCCTCAGTCCGACTCCTTCGGCAACCAGCGCATCTTCAATGGCAAGCTGGACAGCGTTCATCGTGGTCTCGACTATCGGGCGAAGATGAGCACTCCTGTGGCAGCCATCAACTCCGGCCGTGTTGTGCTGGCCCGGCCGCTCTATTATGAGGGAGGCTGCGTGGTCATCGATCACGGCCTCGGCCTGATGAGCATCTATATGCACCTGTCGAAGATCGAAGTCGCCGTGGGCAAGAAGGTTCGGCGCGGTCAGATCATTGCGCTGAGTGGCGCCTCCGGGCGTGCTACCGGTCCTCACCTCCACCTGGGTGTGCGGTGGGAGGGTAGCTATTTAGACCCTGCCAAGTTGTTTCAAATCCAGATGCCGCAAGCTCGCTAGCATCACCGGATGGGTACATCATCTCTAGGTTAAAGGTTTAGGCGGCAACTTCTCTTGCTCCAACCCGGTGCCGAAAAGCTTCCGCAGCGGCTTTTGAATCGCCCGCAAAAGCGCCCGTGCAGCAAGAACGGCGGCCGCGAGACAGAGTAGCGCGATAGAGGCTGCCATGACCGGATGGTGCGTGGCGAACCACGTCAGCCCGATCGCAGCGGCATCTTCTGTCGTGCTCAAAGCGATGTTCGAGATTGGCTCTGGGCTCGGTGTCACAGCCGCACGTAAGGCTGTCTTCGAGCCGTGCGCGGCCAATGCAATCGACGCACCGATCGCCGTCGCGAGAATCTGCATCTGCGGCGTCAGCTGCGAACTGGCGTGATACGCCACCAGCGCTGCGATAGGAACCCGAATCACCGTATGCAGCGCATTCCACACCATGTCGAAACCGGGAATCTTGTCCGCGACGAACTCCATCGCGAACATGATTCCGCACACCACTAGAACCCAGGTGTGGCCCAGCGAATCAAGCCCCGGAGGCAGCGCAACCCACTGCGTGCGCGCGAGAATGCCCAGCGTCAGAACGGTCGCATAGATATTCAGTCCGGCAGCGAAGCTGGCAGCAACCACAAGCGCCGTGATGTTGGCTGGGCTGAAGTTCATGTGCCTGAAAGTGTACAGGGGTTCGCGACCGAGCGGTCGCCATTCTTCGTGTCAACGCCCGCTAGCGACGAAGAGCGCGCTTGACCTGGGCGTACTGCAGCAGGATAAAGCTGTCCGTCATGCCGGCAATATAGTCTGCCACCACGCGGGCCAGCCCTTCATTCTCTACCTCTTCGAAGTGGCTGACGGGCAGCTCCTCGGG
>DATMPD010000071.1:0-15170 GCA_035567955.1 Edaphobacter sp. | reverse complement strand
CGCCCGCCGGAATCGTCACATCCGGCGCCCCATGGAACGTCACTGCGGTATCGCTTCCCGCATCAATCGCCGCACTCGCCGCCGACACCGGTCGCGCCACATGCACCGCCGTCACGCGCAACGGCGCCGTTCCAAACGCATTCGACACCCTCACCCGCAACTGACTCCCACCCACCGACAAATGCACGATCTGCCGCAACGTGGCGTCGCGCAGCAACTCGGAATCAAGCTGATTCTGCGCTTCAGGCACCTGCTGTGACGCAGCCCAGGACCCAACCCAATGCAACGGCGCCTGTGCCCTCACCTGCGCCGCCACACCCAACACAATCCCAGCCCAAAGCCACGCCTTAATAAAGACCAAACGCATCAGCCACCTCATCCATAGATCAACACCGAAACAGGAATTACCGATCCACTTCAATCTAACCCGAGCCGTCAACCCTCACCCTTCCCCAACGCCCTGGCACTCACCAATCGCCGCTCCAGGTGACGCTCCAACGTAGCCACCGCAAACCGCCGCAGGTCCGCCCCCCGCGTCTTCGGCCATTCCTCCTGCGCCAATCCCTTCACCGTCCCGCGAAAAATCCTCTGCGCATCCGCCA
This sequence comes from Edaphobacter sp., assembly GCA_035567955.1. GTDB lineage: Bacteria > Acidobacteriota > Terriglobia > Terriglobales > Acidobacteriaceae > Edaphobacter. The sequence goes on along the minus strand of DATMPD010000071.1, from coordinate 14,568 downwards.
CCGACTCAGCCGACAACGCCACGCTCCCCGCGCGCCGATCATCCCCACAAGTCACTCCATCACTCGTCGCCGAATACCAAACTGTTCCTCCGCCCCCGTCTCTTGGGTCCAGCCGGAGCCCACACACCACACACCGCCCAAGCTCCGGCATCCAACCCATCAACCGGCTCATCCACAACGCAAAGTACGTCACCGGCATCCACACCCTGCCCACCTGCATCTCGTCCACCACCGCCAGCATCAATCGAAAAACCGCATCCTCCGGAGCCGCTTCCGGCAGCGCCTCCTCCACCACCTCCGCGACAAACTGCAGCGCAGCCGTCCGCGCATAATCGATCGGCCGCGCCAGCGGCGAACTCAAAATCTCAAACGCATCCAGCCGCACCAGCTCCTGCTTCGGCCTCTCCGCATAGGAAGCCCGCACATGCGTCATCGGCTCCAGCGCGCCGCCAAACCGCCGCCGCGACCGCATCGCATGACGCGCGACACCCTTCACCCGCCCTTGTTCCCGCGTAAACAGGCTCACCAGCAGGTCCGCCTCATGGAACGGCCACACCCGCAACACAATCGCCTCTCCCACCCGTTGAATCATCCCTTACCGGCCAAACTGCCGCAGATGATGGTCCGCATGCAGATACCCCCAGCGCATCCAGTCCTCCGGCGACATCGGCCCGAACATCGGATGCGACGGCGCATACTGCGGCCCCCTGGCCACCGCCTCCATGCTCTCGACTACCGCACGCAGCAGCACGTCAAACTCAACCTCCGAGTGCTCCGCTATCGCCCGCTTCAACTCAGGCACCGTCTGAATATTCTTCGGCCAACGCAAACCCGATCGCAGGGCAACAAACTTCATCACCACCGGCACTGGCCCTTCCACCGGTTCAACCGTACGCTCACCCAACGCAATCTCATAAGCGCAGATCAGATGCCGCACCATGCGCTTGGCCGTCATCTTCCCCCAGCGCGCCCGGTCATCCACCCTGACGCTCCGCAACCTCCCACGAATCTCCGACATCACCTCCACAGAGGCCAGGCTCTTCTTCATGCCGGACTCTCCCCCAAAGCAAAACCGCGCAGCCGTTGGGCCACGCGGTCGCAATATCCAAACAGTGTGGATCCGGATCTACCGCCCAAAATGCGAGGCATTCTTCGTCTGATACTCCGCCCACTTCTCCGGCAGGTCATCGCCCGCATAGATCGCCGATACCGGACACACCGGCACGCACGCGCCGCAGTCAATGCACTCTACCGGATCGATGAAGAGTTGGTTGGCCTCGCCATATCCCGCCTCATCCTTCTTCGGGTGAATACAATCCACCGGGCAGGCATCCACGCAGGCCGAATCCTTCGTTCCGATGCACGGTTCCGCAATTACATAAGCCATCTCGAAAAATCTCCCTTACTTCTATCTAACCTCGCCGCCTATTCCTAAGCTTTGGTCTAGATTCTAGCAGCACATCCACTCCCCACTGCAACTCACAATTTCGTTTCCATCCGCGACCCTTTGGACCTCAATCACCCTGCCTGGCGCTTAGCTCCCTCATCCGCTCCGCCAGATTCCCCGGAAAGAGCCGTTCCTCCGACGCCTCAACCTCCGCCGCGCTCCACCAGCGAATCTCCCTCATAATCTCCTTCTCATCGCTGGTAAACCCTATCAGTCGAGGCGCTTCACGCCCGCACTCCGCCCGAAAAAGAAAATCGACATTATCCTGCATCTCCCCCTGATGCCAAAACTGGTTCGCATCGCGGGACACCGGCCCCTCCACCTTCACCTCAATCCCCAGTTCCTCGCGAAGCTCTCTCCCCGCCGCCTCGATCTCGCTCTCCCCTGGCTCAATCTCACCACCCGGCAGCGCCCAGAAGACAAACTCCCCATCCGGGCGCATCACCACAAACCGAACCAGCAAAATCGCCCCACCCTCGTCGAACAGCATCACACGAGCCGTCCGTCTCTTCCGCACTACTTCCCCGCCATCCGCCTCGCCGCAAACTCCGCCGGAGTAGGAATCGCCTCAATCTCCCGACCCGCAAACATCTCCGTAAACAGATGCACCATCTCCCCCTTAATCCACCCATTGGTCGCCAGCACCTCGCGGCTATCCAGCGTAAACTTGCCGCCATCAAAGTGAGTCACCGTCCCGCCCGCCTCCTCCACCAGCAGCACCCCCGCCGACGTGTCCCACGGATTCAGATTGAACTCCCAAAACCCATCCAGCCTCCCGCAAGCCACATACGCCAGGTCGAGCCCCGCACTCCCAGCCCGTCTCACCCCGTGCGACCGCAGCGTAATCTCGTTGTAGAAGTACACATTCGGGCTGCTATGCCGCTTCTGGCTCGGAAACCCCGTCCCCGTCAGCGACTCCTGCAGCGCGGCAATCTTCGACACCGAAATCTTCTTACCGTTCAGCCAGGCCCCCTTTCCGCGTTCGGCTGAAAACATCTCATCCCGCAGCGGATCGTAGATCACCCCGGCGACGATCTCGCCGTCTTGGTCTTTCGATATCACGCCCGCATCCGCAGCCAGCCCAACCGCCCTTCGCTCCAGCCCCAGAATCACGCAGAACGCCGGAAACCCATGCGCAAAGTTCGTCGTCCCATCCAGCGGATCGACATACCACCGATACTCGCTCTCCAACCCGGCCCGCGTCCCCTCCTCGCCATACACGCCATGCGCAGGAAACGCCGCCTTCAGCTTCTCGACAATCAGCTTCTCGCTCGCACGATCGGCCTCGGTGACGAGGTCCACATCGCCCTTGTACTCCGTCGCCACACCCTTTGCATAAAACCCTCGCAGCAAAGCTCCCGCCTGCCTCGCAATTCCATCCGCCACATGCGCAAACTCAAATCGGCTCACAATTCCCTCTCGTCTCCCACTCTACGTGCAATCCCTTCTGTCATTACGATATAGGTTGCGATATAAATTGACTCCGGCATAGCATCACTATCTGACAATCTCTTGACAGCTCCATGACATATCCGGCCATGGGATCAAGGAATCTATATCCAGCAAAAACAGCAGAGAAAACGGGCCCTCAAAATTCTTTACAAGTAAAGGAATAGAAATGCCGAAATTTCTCATCGAACGCAACATCCCCGACGCCGGCAAACTCACCCCGGAGCAGCTCGCTGCCGCCTCCCAAACCTCCTGCTCCGTGCTCAGAAACCTAGGCCCCGAGATCCAGTGGGTCCAATCCTACGTCACCGCAAACAAACTCTTCTGCATCTACATCGCGCCCAGCGAAGAGTTGATCCGGCGCCACGCCACCGAATCCGGCTTCCCTGCCAATACCATCACCCCCATCAAAACCATCATCGACCCCACCACCGCCGAGGCCTGACACCTCCTACCGAGCATCCGCATAGTACCCGGCCCTGTAGCGAAGGTCATACCTTCCCTGCAGGGCCGCATCCGTCATCCGAACTTTAATCGTCCGGTACGAATCATCCTTCCCTCGCCGCGGAGCATAATACCCCAGCAGATACTGCGTCCGCAGGTCATCCGACACATGCCGGAACGCCGGCTCCAGATCCTTCGGGTCCACCACGTAGTAATACTTTCCGCCCGTATCCTGCGCCATCTGAATCAGCGCATGCTCCCCCGCAGTATTCCTTCCCGCATCCGCATAGATCGGCACAATGATGATCGAGTACACCATCGCCCCCGCCCGCTGCGCCTGCTCCAGCGCTCGCGTGTAGTCCGCTCCCTTCACCGTGTCTCCACCATCGGTGATCAGCACCACCACCCGCCGCCGCCCATCCGCCGCCGACGTCTCGCTCAGCCTCTGCGACGCCAGGTACACGGCGTCATACAGCGCCGTCGCATCGCCACGCTGAATTCCGTTCAGCCCCACCTCAATCCTCTTCTTCTGATTCGTAAACGGCACTAGCTCCCGCACCACATCAGAGAACTCCATCAGGTCCAGCTCATCCTGCTCCCGCAGCAGCGCATTCACAAAGTGCTTCGCCGCCTCCTTCTCCAGCCGTTCACTCGAGAGCACACTCTCGCTCGCATCCACCGCCAGCACAATCGACAGCGGCGTCGTCGCCTCCCTCTCAAACACCGCGATCTTCTGCGCCTTACCATCTTCGAAGATCGCGAAATCCTCACGCCCCAGCCCACCCACCGGCGAACCATTGCCATCCATCACGTTCAACGCAACATTCACCAGCCGCGTCTCCACCTTAATCGTAGGAAACCCGCCCTGCGGAGCTCCCGAAGCCCCCGAAGCTCCGGAAGACCCTCCCTGCTGCGGCTTCGTCACCGGCACATCCTGCACGTTATCTTCATCCTTCGGAGCCTGCGCTCCCGGCGGCGGTGGTGGCGGCCTCCGCTCAACCGGCGCCTGCGCCCACACACCCTGCACCACCAACGCGAAGGCTAGAACACACCACTTCACTCGCCCGCCTCCACCTTACGAACCCCCACAGAACCGGACCCAGAACCGGCCACAGAACCGGGTGCATACATCGATTCTGATGTGTGGGCATCGAGCGGAGCTCGACCGCTCTCTTCTCCCGACCCACCCGCCAACTGTGCCTGATCCTCCGAACTCCCTTGAAGGGCAATGCCGCCAGGAAACGCCTCCCCATCCGCCCAAACCGCCCCATCCACAAACTGTTCCTTCTTCCAGATCGGCACTGTCTTCTTCAGCGTATCGATCAGCCACCGGCAAGCATCGAACGCCGCCCCGCGATGCGCCGAAGCCACCACCACCAACACACTCGTCTCCCCCACCAGCAGCCGCCCCAGCCTGTGCACCAGCGTCACATCCCGCACGCCAAACTTCACAACCGCCTCACCGGCAAGCGCCCGCATCTGCTCCAGCGCCATCTCCCGGTACGCCTCGTAATCCAGATGCAGCGTCTTCCGTCCCCGCGAATTGTCTCGCACGATCCCATCGAACACGCAGACCGCCCCATCCGACCCGGCCTTGATCCCGGCCACAATCTCCGCCGCCGGAATCACCCCATCTGTAATCTCAACCCGCATACCTGACTTCCCTCAAAGATTCGTCACACTCGCCTGCTTTTTTGTTGTCATCCCGTAGGGATCTGCTTTCTCGCTTTTGCCTCTAGGTAAGCCAAGCCTTCAGGCTTGGCCCTCTACCCTTCCGCCGAATTCAGGGGGCTTTAGCCCCTGGCGTATGCTCTCCTATCCCGCCCCAGACAGAACCAATCCCGCCACTCACCGGCGGCAGCAAAGCCACCTCATCTCCATCCTTCAGCACATCCTCAGCCAGCGCATACTCCTGATTCACCGCCACAGCAATCGAATTCCAAAGCGCCTCCTGCCCCGTCGCCCGCCTCCGGTGCACCTCGAGCAACTCCGCCACCGACGTTCCCTCCGCCAGATTCATCTCCGTGCGGCCATGCCCAACCTGGTCCTTCAACACACCAAAATAAAGCACGCTAACTCGCATCCAGACAGAATACCCGACCCTTAACCTTTGACTCCAAGCCCCCCAAAACAGGTAGTTAGCGACGCAACCGAGAGCGAAACCATCCCCCAAGCAGCCTTTTTCCACCTTTAACCCATCCCACATACCAAAGACATCAAAAACTTGGCTTCAATTGACACGGATGCATAAGATGAACGCAAACCGATCGCTGGAGCCGAAAGCCCGTGTGCCGCAGCAGGAGCTGTTCGTGAACGTAAAATTTCGAGAGAAAAAGGAAGAGCGAACCCCTCCACCAACCTTCCGGCAAAACTTTATCTTCGGCACCGGCGAGATGGCCAGTCTCACTCGTGCCTTCGACTGGAGCCAGACCCCGGTCGGCCCCATCGAGCGCTGGCCCGAAACACTGCTCGTCACCGTCAACACCATGCTCTCCTCCCGCCACCCAATGTTTCTCTGGTGGGGCAAAGAACTCGTCCAGTTCTACAACGACGCCTATCGCCCCAGCATCGGCGCCGACAAACACCCCAGCGCCCTCGGACAGAATGGCATCGACTGCTGGCCAGAGATTTGGCCCATCATCGGACCCCAGATCGACGCCGTCATGACCGGCGGTCAGGCAAGCTGGCACGAGGATCAGCTCGTCCCCATCATCCGCGACGGAAAGCTAGAAGACGTCTACTGGACCTACGGCTACAGTCCCGTCCGCAACATCGCCGGAACCATCTGCGGCACCCTCGTCGTCTGCACCGAAACCACTCGCCGATTCCTCGCCGAACAGCGTCAGCTCACCAGCCAGGAGCAGTACAAAGCCCTCTTCGAACTCGCCTCCGACGCCATCTTCGTCGCCGACATCGATGGCCGCGTCACCGAGGCAAATCACGCAGCCTGCAAGCTCCTCGGCTACACCCGCGACCAACTCCTCCAGCTCAACTACGCCGACATCGTCGCCGAGCCCGAAAGGCCAAGACTGTGGAGCGCACGCGACGCCCTTCTCAACGGCGGCGTCAGTGTCGAGGAGTGGCACCTCGTCACCAGGAACCATTCCTCCCTCGCCACAGAGGTAAGCGCTGCCATCCTCCCCGACGGCCGCTGGCAGGCCTTCGTACGAGACATCACCGACCGCAAGCGCCTCGAGCAAGAGCGCTCTCGCCTCATCAGGGAACTCCAGCAGCAGCGCGAACGGCTCGCCGACCTCTTCCAGCAGGCGCCCGCCTTCTTCGCCGTCCTCCGCGGCCCCGAATACGTCTTCGAAATGATCAATCCGCTCTATCAGGAGTTGATCGGCCAGCGGCCCGTGATCGGGAAATCCATTCGCGAAGCCGTACCCGAAGCCGAAGGACAGGGCTTCATCGCCTTGCTCGACGACGTCTATAAAACCGGGAAATCCTTCGTAGGCCGCCGCACCCCCATCCACCTCGCCCGCACCGCCTCCCAGCCTCTCGAAGAGCGCTTCCTCGACTTCGTCTATCAACCCAGGCGCGAGCCCGACGGCGCCATCTCCGGAATCATCGTCCTCGGGGTCGACGTCACCGAAAGCAAACGCGCCGAGCTTGCCCTCATGCAGACCGAGAAACTAGCCGCCGTAGGCCGCCTCGCCAGCTCCATCGCCCACGAGATCAACAACCCCCTGGAGTCCGTCACCAATCTCCTCTATCTCGCCCGCGAAACCGCTATCAATCCCGAAACCAAGGAGTATCTCGGCATCGCCGATCGCGAGCTGCGTCGCGTCTCCGTCATCGCCAACCAGACACTTCGTTTCCACAAGCAATCCAGCAAACCCCAATGGAGTACCTGCGACGACCTCGTCGGCAGCGCAATCTCCGTCTACCAAGGGCGTCTCGTAAACTCCAGTGTTCTCGTTGAGAGACGCAAACGGTCCAAACATCCGATCCTCTGCTTCGAAGGAGAGATCCGCCAGGTCTTGAGCAATCTGATCGTCAACGCCATCGACGCCATGCATCCCAACGGAGGCCGCCTCCTGATACGCAGCCGCGAAGGCTCCGACTGGAAGACAGGGCGCAAAGGCCTGATCCTCACCGTCGCCGACACCGGATCGGGAATGTCCTCCGACACCGCTGCAAGAATCTTCGAGCCCTTCTTCACCACAAAAGAGATCGGAGGCACCGGCCTCGGCCTCTGGGTCAGCCACGAAATCGTCCAGCGCCATGGCGGAACCCTCGCCGTCCGCAGCAGCCAGCGCTCAAACCACTCCGGCACCGTCTTCACCCTCTTCCTCCCCTTCGAAGCGGTCGTCCGATGACTCTTCCTTGTTGATGTCTTCAGTTCTACTTAAGGTGATAAGGCACATAATGAACTCGTTATGAAATCTGGAAACTCAAATCTGGAAACAAGGATCGCCTCCATGACCTATCGCCTCTGTCTCCTCACCGCCGCCTTGGCCATAAGCTCCTGCGCGCACGCGGCCGAACACTCCGTGCCCTGCAACACCCTCCCCGGAGCCGTTCAGCAAAGCAGCAAAAGCCTCCTCGAGCCCGGAACCACCGTTCACGGATGCGTCAAGGACGTCTCCGGCGGAAAGACAACCTACGAGATCGAGTTAATCACCTCCAAAGGCAGCAAAGACGTCACCTTCAGCGAGGCCGGCGACGTCCTTGAGATAGAGCAGCAGGTCGACCCCGCCGCCGTGCCGCCCCCCGTCGCCGCCGCATTCGCCAAAGCCGCCTCCGGCGGCAAGCTCGGCAAGGTCGAGTCGCTCACCCGCCAGGGACAATTGATCGCCTACGAATCCACCATCGAAAAAGCCGGCAAGCATCGCGAACTGGCATTCCACCCCGACGGCACGCCGATGAAAGCAGATTGATGCCGTCTCGTCTTCCGATCCCACGGTCTTTCGGTGCAGGTTTACGCTCAGGTTTGCGCTCGCAACCTACAAGAGTCGCCGTCGCGCTCCTTCTCCTTTCCGCCACCGCGTGGCCGCAGCAGACCACCCTCATCGAGAAGGTGGCCGCGAACGAAGTCGCTGCTCGACAAGGCAGACCACACTACTTCTTCGTCTCCGAGGAGCGCTCTGTTCGTACCGGCGGTCACCTCTGGAAAGAGAACGTCGTCGAGACAACAGACGGCCCCCTGCGCCGCTTGATCGCGATCGACAACCGGCCCCTCACCCCGGAAGAAGCTGCAGCCGAGCAGCGTCGGATCGACAACCTCCTGGCCCACCCCGACGAGTTCCGCAGACAAAACCAGGCTCACAAGGACGACGAGGACCGCGCGACTCAGCTCCTGCAGATGCTCTCCAGCAACTTCGCTTTAACCCCCGATGGCGAAGCCAATGGTTGCCTCCGCTTCAACTTTCAGCCCAGGCCCGACTTTCGACCGTCCTCGTATCAGGAACGCGTAGCTCACGAAATGGAAGGCACCGTCTCCCTGAAGAGTCCCGAAGACAGGCTCTGCACCCTGGACGCAAAGATCGTCCGTCCCGTCGAGTTCGGCTTCGGAATGCTCGGACACATCGATCAAGGCGGTCATTTCAGCCTGGCCCGTAAACAGGTTGACGCAAGCCACTGGAAGAGCAACCACATCAGCGTTCACATCAACGGCCGCATCCTCATGCTCAAGAGCCTCGCTCAGGATCAGGAGGCCGTTCGCACCGAAATCCGCACAGTCCCCCTTGACCTCACCCTCGCCCAGGCCGAACAAATCACTCGCCCGTAATCGCTTTTTCGCAGGAGCGTTTGCCTTAGGAGGGAAGCGTGGGCTTTTTCGGATTAACCGCAGGGCTTTAGGCCGGTGATTAACCAGCAACTATAAGGGGCTTTGGCCCCGGGCCTCTTTTTCGTAGGCCACAATCATCATTTTCCCCCAGCCAGTTTAGACATTCTCCCCACGCCGAAGCCGCTTTCCACAACCGCATCCACCAAGACAATTCCCCCCTCAAGATAAAGCTTCCCAACCGCACGCCTGAAGCATAAGATTCCGTCCGAATACTGGAGGCTCCTATGCTGAAGCCTTTGTTCGCTCTTCTCGCCTTCCTGCTCTTCGCACCCTCGCCGCAGCAACCCCCTGCGGCCGCCGCCCCGGCGACTATTCCCGCGGAAGCAGCCCACATGGTCAACCCTGTAAAGCCCACCCCCGAATCCCAGGCCCACGCCAAAAAAATGTACGGATACGACTGCGCCATGTGCCACGGGGCCAACGGAAACGGCAAGGGTGATATCCCCGATCTGAAGCCTCCCCCAAAGGACTACACCGATCCAGCAGCCCTCAAGGACCTCACCGACGGAGAGATCTTCTACATCCTCAAAAACGGCAAAGGCCAGATGCCTCCCGACGGCGGCCGCACCAAACCGGACGACCTCTGGAACATGGTCATCCTGGTGCGCTCCTTCGCCAAGAAGTAACGTCCCAACCCCGCAGCAGTCGATTTGCCGCGGACGAAGAGAATCTCCTTGCGTCCCAGGGTCAACTATGCAATAACTACGTCATGCGTAGTACGCGAAACGTAGTAGAGCCCGACCCCGAAGATTCAGCAGCCATGGGCCACTATTCCGACCCGCCCCTCCTTGTCCTCGCCAGCCTCGCCAACGGACCCAGGCACGGCCACGCCATGATCGAAGACATCGTGCGCCTGTGCGGAACCCGCCTCGGCCCCGGAACCCTCTACGGAGCCATCGCCCGCCTTGAGCAGCAGGGCTGGATCGAGCCGCTCCCCCCCGAAGACCGCCGCCAACCCTATCGCATCACCGCCGAGGGCGTCCGTGTCCTCCACGCCAGACTCACCACCCTCCGGCAGTTCGCCAAAGCCGGGCTGAAGAGGCTCGAGGCCTTATGAATCCCCCCCTCGCCCGCCTGCTCACGCGCCTCTATCCGCGCCGCTGGAGAGAACGCTACGGCGCCGAGTTCGAGGCCTTTCTGCAAACCGGCCCCGGCGGCTTCGGCACCTCGATGAACGTCATCTGCTCGGCCCTTTACGAACACATCGTCCCAACCCAGGGAGGCAACATGAATCCCAATCCAAACTCCTTCCGCGCCATCCTGAAACACCCCAGCGCCTTCCTTCCCCTCGCCATGTCGCTCACCGCCCTCGGAGTCTTATTCGTCGCCGCAATCTACGGCATCCTTCACGGAGCACACGGCATCATTCGTCAACCCGACGAAGGCACCGCCGCCCATCTCTGGCAGCTGCTCATGGCCGGGCAGCTCCCCGTCCTGCTCTTCTTCGCAATCAAGTGGCTGCCCCGCGCCCCAAGACAAACCCTATACGTCCTCGCCCTCCAGGCCGGAGCCGCACTCGCCTCCATGGCCCCAGTATTCCTTCTCGGGCTATAAATACAAATCAGCGAATACAAATCAGAGGCGCACGATCGCGTCTATGTTCTCGGGTTCATCTTGCAAGTTGCCTCACCATGAAGTCCGCCATGATGTGGTTGGCCTCGATGGACTCGGGCAGCGAAGCGTCGTACCAGAAGGCATGAGGAAGCGCATCGAATAGAACGAGGCGCGCATCGACACCAGCGCGCAAATAGGCCCGGTGCAGGTTTGCGGTTCCGCTGAGCAGGGCGTCTCGGCCGCTAGTGACGAACAGGCTCGGCGGCAGGCCATGCAGGTCCGCGTAGATGGGCGACAGCACCGGATCCTTCGGATTGGCAGAGCCCACGTAATAGGCATCGTGTACGCCGTTATCAGGCGGGTCAAGATGCCCTGCAAAACCCTGAAGCGTATAAATCGCCTGCGAATCGGGCACCTGCGCGAAGCCATCGAGGGTGCTGAAGATGCCAAGCGCCGCAGGCATCGGAAGCCCGAGCGATTTGAGTTTCACCGCGACCTCGGCAGTCAGCACAGCGCCCGCGGAGGTTCCATACAGAACGATGTGGCTGGGCTTGTAGGTTTTGAGCACCTCCCGATAGACGGCGATGGCGTCGTCGACTGCAGCCGGAAATGGATGCTCGGGCGCCAGCCGGTACAGAACCGCGATGACTTTGATTCCCGTGTAACCGGCGATAGGTATGCTCTCGGCAAACGAGCCGGAATCGGCATTAAAGCCCCCTCCGTGCAGGTTGATGAGGACCTTGTCGCGCCCGTTGCTCGACAAGTTCGATGGAGTTACGATCCGTACCGGAACACCGGCCAGCGTTGACTCTGCGATGGTGTTGGGGCAGAGCTTGCTCCACGCAGCATTCGAGCGCAGCGCCCACACCTCCATCTGGGCCCGTCGATGTTCAAGAGACTCCGGAGGGCTTTGATCCGGAGTAGTCCGGATGAGAGATTTGCGCGCCTCCGGACTGAGGTCAGGCGGGACTGGGACGACCCGCGTCACGTAGGCAGTACCCTGCGCGTCGATGTAGCTGGTGTCCCGCGTAGCTGCCGTCGCGGCAGAGGTGGGCTGCGGACCGGATTGGGCAGCAACCAAAGTAGAGATCGCCAGAAGAAAGAGGGCGATGGGGCGAGGCGGAACGAGCATGAAGAGGACTCCTGAGTGGGTCGTACAATTCTAGCGTCAACACCAAAGCGACCCCAGACCGCCAGGCGACCCGCCCTCCTTCCAAATCTTCTCCCAATTCCAAATCCCCTCCGCCACCCCCTTCGGCAACGGAAGTCCGAGCTGATGCGCAAGCATACAAACCTGCCCGCGATGGTGAGCTTCATGAGCAACCATGTAGCACAGCATCTCCGGCCCAACCGGCCAGGCTCGAGCCCAGCCGTCCCTATGAAACGTCTCGACGCGGCCCCCGCCGCCGAGCGCGTCAGCCAGCATCTCCCCACAACGAGCCGCACTCTCCGCCAATCCCGCACAAACCTGCTGCGGCGTACAGTGTGCGCGGTTGAGCTGTGCTGGAACCTTCAGGTGCGGAGCCGTCAGTCTGACCCACTTCGTGCGCACATTGTGCATGTGCGTAAAGATCGCCGCAATCGTGCGCGCCCCGCCGGGCGGTTTCGCTCTCCACGCAGCAGGGTCAAGACGCTCGATAAGCGTCTGGTTCATCCGATCATTCGCGGCAAAGATCCGGACAGCGGCTGCGCCGAGCTGAGTCTGAGCCTTCTGTTGCCGCGTGGTCATCACTCCGCCCGCAGCGCCGTCATCGGGCTCACCCGCGTCGCGCTCCACCCCGGCCCCAATGCCGCTCCCACAGCCGTCATCAGCAGTATCGCCGACACCAGACCCAGGGTCGCCGGGTCCGTCGGCCTCACTCCCACCAGCATGCTCTCCACCACCCGCGCCAGCACCACGCTCGACCCCACCCCAATCGCAATCCCCACGCACGCCATCCTCGTCGCATGCGCCAGTACCGACCGCAGAATCGTCCCGCGCTCCGCACCAAACGCCATCCTCACTCCAAACTCAAACCTCCGCTGGCCCACCGAGTACGCAGCCGTCCCGTACACTCCCAGCATCGCCAGCAGCAGCCCCACTCCCGCAAACAGCGAGATCAACGCCGCGCGAAACCTCTCCGTCGCAACCGACTTGTCCACCATCGCATCCATCGTCGTGTAACGCCGCGCAATCAACGCGTCCACCCGCGCAATCCTCTCATCCACCGCGCTCATGAGTGTCAGCGGCTTCACCTTCGTACGCAGCACCACGTGAATTTGATTCGCATAGAACGGATGCTGCGTCATCGGCATGTACAGCGTCGGCCCCGGCTTCTCCGCCGGAGAGTCCTGCCGCACATCCCCCACCACGCCCACCACCATCATCCACTTCTCCGAGTCCAACCCGCAGCGAATCTGCTTGCCCACCGGATCCGCATCGCCAAAGCTCTGCCGTGCCAGCGACTCGCTGATCACTCCCACCATCTCGCTCTCATGCGTGTCCTCCGGCCCAAAATCCCTTCCCCGCTTCAGCGGAATCCCCATCGTCCTGAAGTACCCCGGGCTCGCCACGCTGAAGTTCGACCACGCCGGATGATCCGCATCCGCTGGCAGACCCCCTCTCGTCTCGTAGTATCCGTTCGACCCGTAGAGTCCCGTCGGCAACCCCATCACTCCCGCCACACGCTCCACGCCCGGCAGTTGCTCCAGCTGCGCAAACAGTTCGTTGAACTGCTGCACCGTCCTCTGCGCATCCATCTCCCTCGGCGTCGGAGCATCCGCATCCGCCACCAGCATCTGCCGCGTCTCATACCCCATGTCGCGAGCATGCAGCGTCATCATCGTCCGCAGCAACAGACCCGCGCCTACCGCCAGCACAAACGTCGCCGCCACCTCTGCCACGACCAGCCCATCGCGGAGAAGTCCCGCGCCAGGCCGCGTCATCCCTCGCGAAGAATCGCTCTTCAGCGCCTCCGCCGGATCGACCTTCGCCGCCCGCATCGCCGGCAGCATCGCCGACAACACCGCCGTCGCCACCGATAGCCCCAGCGAAAACCCCAGCACCCATAAATTCAAATGAATCTCGCCCGCCCTTGGCAGCTCCTTCGGAGCCATCGCCACTAGCACCCGCACCGTCGGAAACGCCAGCGACACTCCCGCCGCGCCGCCAAGCAGCGCCACCAGCATGCTCTCCAAAAACACCGGCTGCATCACCCTCCAGCGCGAAGACCCCAACGCCCTCCGCACCGCCAGCTCCCTCTGCCGCTCCATCGACCGCACCAGTTCCAGGTGCATCACGTTCACGCACGCAATCAACAGAATCAGTCCCGCCGCCGCCCACAAAAACATCAGTGTCCCCCGCGAGTCTCCCGTCAGCGCCTCCTTCAGCGGCTGCACCGTCATCTCTTTGCTGCGATTCTCCTTCCCATAGGCAGCGCGCAATCTGTCCGAGATCGCACTCAGCTCCGCCTGTGCACTCCTGAAACTCGCATCCCCATGCAGTAGCGCCACCGCCTTGTAGTTGAACGCTGTCCGCGACTTCGACTCCGGCACCATGGGAGATGCCATCCACACCTGCGTCCCATTCGGAAAATCGAAGCCCGCCCCAAGCACGCCCACAACCTCCAGCGGCTCTCCCTCCACACCCAGCACCTGCCCGACTGCCGCCTGCGCACCCCCGAAGTTGTCCCGTGCAAATCGTTCGCTTACCAGCACCGCATGCTTCGCGTCCGCGCTCGTGTAGAGCCTTCCTGCAATCGGCCGCAGCGCAAACACCCGCGCAAAGTTCGCGTCGGCCATCGTCACCACCGTGTACGCCGCATGGTCCTTGAGTTGAACCCCAAGGTTCCCGCCGCTGTAAAGACTCACCGCCTCCAGGCTCCGCGCCTGATCACGAACA